>CAZNRJ010000061.1:0-14174 GCA_964574945.1 uncultured Ohtaekwangia sp.
CTAAATGATGCTGCGTTACCAGGAAATCAATGGCGGTGTTTTGTTTCAGCGGATCAATCTCCAGTAAGATTACATTCTCCGGATCGTGATCTTTAACAATGGCCTTGTTCAATTGCTTCCAATAGGATTCGGAAGATTCACCAAAATGAAATTCCAGGTTGGGTGGAAGCTTATAATGTTGCCGGAATTTATTTCCCAATAAATCCTGGTATCCGAACAAGGACGGAAATCCCTGCATTTCAATAAGTCGCGGTACCAGTTCATTATTTCCCTCGGTGCAAACGGCAAAGTCCAATGCCAAAAACATCGTGTGCGCATCTTCATTGGGAACACGCAATGGACCAGGCAGTGCTCCGGCCATGTTACTTTTAAAATCCGGCTGCACAATAAAATCTATAATCCCATCGGCAGCTTTAAAAAGTTTTTGCTTGAATTCGTTTCCGACAAAGACCGGGGTTTCGGCTACACGAAACGTAATTTTATAATTGAACTCCCTGTTCAGGTCGTTTAAAAACCCTGCATACTTCTTTTCAGTAAATTGTTGATTAAAAATTTGGCGTGCCGGTTCAATCATAACGTGACCGAACTTAGCTTGTGCTGCAAGCCCATCATCAGAAAACGGGGTATCACGGTTGAGTAGGTAAGCATAATTTTATCAGGATCATTCAAATGTTCCAGCATGTCCCAATATTTCTTTTCTCCATACTTCTCAATCACAAGTGCCTTTTTGTCTTCGCGCAGCAAATACATGCTCATGCCCACTGCGTCTGCTTCCGGGTGAAATTGTGTGCCAACAAATGCTTCGCTAAACCGAATTGCCATCACGGCACGTTCAAGGTCAACGTGGGGCCTGTATTTTTCAATACACAACACAGCACCGCCATCCATAACAATTTTTTCTTCGTTGGGCTGAATGATTTGATATTCCCGGGAATCAACTGCCCACAAGGGATCGTCTAACGATCGAAACAGTGGATCATGGTGGCCTTCAAAAGTTTTGTGCACAGGCATAACTCCAAACGAACTTGATTTTCGTTTCGAAACCTGGCCATAGCCATACTGCCTGCAATAAATCTGAAAGCTATGGCAGATCAATAGTACATGCTTTTGGCTTTGTGGATTTTTTAGATTGTGCTCTTTGAGCGAATCCATTAACGCGAAAAAATTGCGTTCCCATGTCGAGCCAATACTTTCAATGGGATTGCCAGGCCCTCCTGAAGAAATGTAAACATCAAAACTAAGGTCAGGAATTTCGTTTTTTAAACGAACATCAAAAATCCTGTACTTAACTGTCAGATGACAATCTGCTTCAAATTCTTCGATAAGCTGACGAATGCAACGCATGCCTTCATTAGCCTCTCCGTCATAGAGATCAAGAACTGCAATTTTTATTTGGTTTTCCTCTGTCACGTCAACGTGTTAAATTCCGCGCAAGGTCTCATCAGTAATATAATCAACTACTTTTTCGAGGCTGCCCGTTTGTTGATACACTGCCAACTGACGGTCAGCGCCCGTCCCCTGCTCTAATATCGTGCGAATATAATTGATGGCACTCCGGCTACCAAGCTCATCTACTACATCATCTACAAATTCAAGCAACTCAAGAATAAGGACACGCGTGTCCAGCTCAATTTGCTTTCCGAAATCAATAAGTTTACCATCCAAGCCATAACGGGAAGCGCGCCATTTATTTTCGTTGATGAGCGCCCGTGTATATAAAATAAAACTCATGTTTTGAAGGCGCAGCTTGTATAACTTAACAACTAACGCCTGGAATATTGCCGTGATGGCAATGGTTTCTTCCACACGCATGGGCACATCACAAATCCTGAATTCAATGGTATCAAAAAACGGATGCACGCGTACATCCCACCAAATTTTTTTGGCATTGTCGATGCAATTTGTTTTAATCAACAGGTTAACATAATTTTTAAAATCATCCCAATTCTCGAACCGGTCAGGAATTCCGGTGCGCGGAAATTTGTCAAACACTTTCGTGCGAAACGATTTGAAACCGGTGTTTCTACCTTCCCAAAAAGGTGAATTGCAAGAGAGCGCATAGATATGCGGCAAAAAATATCGAATGGTATTCTGAATATGAATAGCCATGTTTTTATCGGTGATGCCCACATGCACATGAAGGCCAAAGATGAGGTTAGAACGGGCGGCCTCCTGCATCTCTTGTACAATTTCATCGTACCGGGGATTAGGAGTAATCAACTGCTTGCTCCAATGCGAAAACGGATGCGTGCCGGATGCACCAATTTTTAACCCTAACGTTCCGGCTACTTCAGACACAACCTTACGGAGATGGCTAATTTCCTGGTAAGCTTGTGTTACATCTTTGCAAATACCTGTGCCTACCTCTACCACTGCCTGGTGCATTTCAGCCTTTACACCGTCATTTATTATATGCGCTGCAAGCTCAACTATTTTTTGGTCGTGCGATGCTAATTCCCGCGTGTGCGGATCGATAACCATGTACTCCTCTTCAACTCCCAGTGTAAATTTTTCCATAAGTTTAAAGCCACAAAGTCTCTAAGACACAAAGTAAAATTGTAAGAATTATTTTTTAGCCGATTTTGGTTTACCTGCTTTGGTCTCTGTTTTTGCTGCAGGTTTTGCTTTAGCAATTGAGCTATTGAAATCAGAAACTGAGTTCGTAACAAACGTTCCCCATGTAAGATTGTCCCCGCTTAGTTTCAAACTTTGAGCCCGCTCAACGGCCATCTTAGCGGCATGCTCTACTACCCAATCAAAATTCTCCTGCCCAACGGAAGTCACTTCAGCATCGGGAGCAGGGTTACAAAAATCAATAGCGTAAGGAACCCCGTTACGAACGGCCATTTCCACCGTATTAAAATCATAGCCCAATGAATTGCAAATCTGAAGGACATAATCATGCACCGTCTTCAACATTTTTTCAGATGCCGGCCCGTTCTGGCTTTGATACCTTAAATGATGTGGGTTGCGCGGTTCGTATTGCATGATGCGCACATACTTTCTGCCCAGACAATAACACCTGAAATAATCTTCAAAAATTATTTCTTCCTGCAGCATCATTACCAACTGACCCGTTTCGCTGTATGCCTTGAAGAAATCATCCATGTTGTTGAGCTTATACACACTCTTCCATCCTCCGCCTGCATGCGGTTTCATGTAAGCCGGCCAGCCAATGTGTTCAAAGATTTTTTCCCAACTCAGTGGAAACTTAAGATTACTAAAAGAACCATCGCTTGTATCTGTTGGTCTTTCGTGCGAAGGAAGTATTACGGTCTTTGGTACGGGTACTCCAATTTTTACAGCCAATGCATTGTTAAAAAACTTTTCATCAGCGCTCCACCAAAAAGGATTATTAATTACAGCCGTTCCTGAAATAGCCGCATTTTTGAGATAAGCCCGGTAGAACGGCACGTCCTGTGAGATGCGATCTATGATCACCGAGTAATCCGTGGGCTCAGCTTGCGACACTATGTCAATGAGCACAGGTTCGGCTTTTATATCTTTTAATCCCATCTTGTTTACCCGCTCCACAAAGGCTTCGGGAAAGGAGCGTTCCATGCCGTGTAAGATTCCGATCTTCTTCATAACTCTGATTTTACGTTTTGATTCTTAATGTCAATAATAGTATCCTGAAATTTTGCTGACTCTGTCAAGTGAGGATTATGAGCAGAATGAGTAAACCAATATAACTCTTTTCCTTTGCAAATCACGTTTTCATAATAGGATTCTGCCAGCTTAAAATGAGTTTGATAATCATTGCTCCCTATCAAAAAATATACGGGGCAGGCAAGTGTGGGCGCAAACTCAAAAAAGTTTGTGCCTGAACCTTCGTTGAATAACGAAAGCCAGGTGGCCGACCATTGATCCACCTTGGCCCGTGTGGGTGTTGTTGAATTCATCAGCTTACTCAACCATTTTCTATGGTAGAATAATTGTTCACTATTTTCAAATGGAGCTTTCACCCTGGTAAGCTCAGTCAATTCACCGGTATTATTTTCTTTAGTAGCTTTAGCAATCATGGTCTCCAGCGAAAGCCGCTCACTTTCCAATTGGTGTATCATTGGGCTTATCGCAAAATAGCCAATCAGCAAATCGGGCCGGGCAACTGCTACACGCAGTCCCAAATATCCGCCCCACGAATGGCCTGCCAGGTAAATTTTCTTTTGGTTGTATTTGGCTGATAAATACTCAACCACTTCAATTGCATCATTTATAAAAAGTGAAACCGTGAGCGGCTGAGGCGATTTATTTAACGATAACGTTTGTCCACTCTCACGCTGATCCCACAGCACAACAACAAAATGTTTCTTGAGTTCATTGGTAAACTTATCTGAATAACTGATAGCCGAATTTCCCGGGCCACCATGCAAAAAAAGTAAAACGGGCGCTTTATCGTCTTCGCCTTCAAATTGTATCCATTGCTTAATGCCACCCACTTCAATCGCCTCGCCACCTTTAATACCTGCGCCTTGCAATGCGTGTGTTATCAAAGTTAATATGACGAAGACCCGTATCCGCATATTTTTATTTGATCAATGACAAATAGTGTGGAAACATTTCGCGCCAGGCGGGCCAGTCATGCTGCGCATTTTGCCGCACATCCAACCAATAGTTAATCCCCTTGCTTTGCAATACATTAGCCATCCTTACATTGGCATCCCAGCACATATCGTGTGTGCCTGTACCCAGTACAACATACATGTCGGCAAAATACGGATTGTGGGAATTGGGAATAAAATCAAGTGGATTATTAAAATAGACATTGTCATCGTAGTAGCCGTCCAATTGACTTTTAATATCAAAAGCAGCGCCCATATTAAAAATATACTTCACTACTTCCGGATGTTTAAATCCAAAGTTAGTAGCATGATAGCCGCCAAAACTACAGCCTGCTGTGGCTACCCTTCCTACTCCTGTTTCGCGTTGCGCCAATGGAACTAATTCGTGCAACAGCATTTCATCATACCAGATATGATTGCGCACGCGGTCGGCCGGATGAATATTTTTATTATACCAGCTTGCTTCATCAATTCCATCGGGGCAATAAATTTTAATAAGGCCTTCATCCAAAAACCAGGACACGCTGTCAATCAGTTTAAAATCTTTGTTCTCGTTGAAGTGCCCCATGGAAGTGGGGAACAAAATAACCGGATAGCCGCGGGTGCCAAAAGACAATACTTCGATATCCCTGCTAAGCCGGGGCGAATACCATTTATGATACTGTTCGTGTGGCATAATGATTCAATTAAACTTCTATTTTTGCAATCAAATTCGCCTTTGAAAATGGCAAATATTGTTGTTATAGTAACTATCTAAAGAATTTTATTTGTCGCCCTTGCCCGCTCCAGCGCTGTATTCCCTCGAAACCTTAACCAATATTCACTCTGCCCTTTTGGATCGGGACACTGTGGTGGATATTTTTTTGCCCCCGGCATACAGGAAAGGCGAAAAAAAATACCCCCTGCTGATCTTAAATGATGGGCAGGATGGTAAAGCTATCCGGCTTAAAGAAACCCTGGAATCACTTGTATCGGCTAATGAAATTGAAGAAATAATCGTGGTGGGTGTTCATGCCGGAGACCGCATGCAGGAATATGGAGTTGCCCGAAAACCGGATTTTAAACAGCGCGGATCAAAAGCAAAAAAATACAGCTTGTTTATTATGACGGAACTGATCCCTTACTTGGAATATCAGTATTCAATTACGCCTGAGCGCACACAACGGGCCATTGCAGGTTTCTCATTGGGCGGACTTTCTGCTGTTGATATTGCATGGCACAATAATTATTTTGGGAAGGTGGGCGCCTTTAGCGGATCGTTTTGGTGGCGAAAGCGCGATGTCACCAGTCGTTTCTATTCGAATCAACATGACCGGATCATGCATCAGCAAATTCGCAGAGGCCGCTTTCAACCGGGTCTTAAATTCTGGTTTCAAACCGGGTTAAAAGATGAGGAGAGTGATCGGGATAAAAACGGAGTGATTGATTCCATTGATGACACCCTTGACCTGATTGTTGAGTTAACTAAAAAAGGATACCGCCCTTTTCACGATATCCAATACCTGGAATTGAAAGACGGTGAACATAACCTGCCAACCTGGAGCAAGGCAATGCCGGAATTTTTAAAATGGGCATTTAAAAGAACCCCTCAATAAACTTTTCATTATCTTTAGTAATTAATTATTTACTATGGACTTTATAGATGACAGGATTGTGATAGAAGAATCCATTTTTGGAGGAAAACCTATAATAAGGGGTAAACGAATTAGTGTACAAACCATTTTAGAGTTTTTGGGGGCTGGCGAAACTAAATCAGAAATACTAAAACAATATCCTTCCCTGGAGGCAGCTGATATTGATGCTTGTCTAAAATTTGCATCTCACCTTATGAACAGGAACTATATCATAAAAGAACTGGCTTAGTATGCCAACTTTTTTAATTGATGCAAATCTTCCTTACTATTTCTCTATTTGGAAAGATGAGGCATATATTGAAGCTAAATCAGAACTTTAAACTTATAAATATTTTTATCGATCGTATTGAGGGGATTAATTAAGCATGGAATCAACTAACATAAACACAATTATTTTTGATTTAGGCGCTGTTCTTATTGATTGGGACCCGCGCCATCTCTATCGAAAAATTTTCAGCACAGAAGAAGAGATCACCTGGTTTCTGGAAAACATTTGCACGCACGACTGGAATGAAAAGCAGGATGCCGGGCGCCCGTTCGCGGAAGCAACGGATGAGTTGCTTGAAAAATTTCCTGAACATGAATTTGCGATCCGTGCCTGGTATGGTCGCTGGCAGGAAACCATCAAAGGCCCCATCCAGGGAACGGTTGATATTTTAAAAGAAATTAAAGACCAGGATACATTTAAATTATATGCGCTTACCAATTGGTCGGCCGAAACATTTCCGTGGGCATTAGAAAGATTTGATTTCCTTCAATGGTTTGATGGGATTGTGGTTTCAGGTCATGAAAAAACCAGGAAGCCGTTCCCCGATTTTTTCCAAATCCTTTTTGATCGCTACCAGGTAAACCCAAAAAAGGCGTTGTTTATCGATGACAATAAGCGAAACATTGATGGCGGCTTAGCCCTCGGCCTACCCGGCATTCATTTTCAATCACCTGAGCAGTTAAGAACAGAACTTAATAAGGCGGGTGTAATTCATTAACATGAGAAATAAAATCAAACAACTCATTGTAATCATGCTTCTTGGTTCGTGTACTCCCAAGGAAGTCAAAGAAGTAAATCTTGCGGTATTATGGCAGCAGGCTATTGGAACGTATGAAGCGTCACTTCCCTGTGCGGATTGCGTCTCAATCGAATATCAAATTGAAATTCTTCCTGATTCAACTTTTGCTGAACATGTAACTTATCTGGGCCGGGAAAATGGTATTTATGAAGTCCATGGAAACTGGACGATAACAGAGGATTCAATACTCACGGCTAAATCGGCTTTAGAAGGCAATAAACTCTTTGTGAGGCCGGATGGAACATTACAGATCATTGAAACGAATGGCGCAAGAACCCATATCCTGCAACGGGCCGGAAAAATTTCAAATCAACAAACTTTGTTAAACGATATTTGGGTATTGGAAACCCTCCGTAAAAAGGAATTATCCAGTGAACATTTCAGCAAAGAAAGACCGCGCCTGGAATTTCATAATATTGACCATAAGGTACTTGGATTTAGCGGGTGCAACCAACTAACGGGTGCATTTACCATTGAAGGCAATCAAATTTCAATTGGCCCGTTTGCAGCTACCCGAATGGCATGCCCGGGTATACATGAAACCTTGTTTCTCAAGGCAATGGAAGAAACCACTTCTTATAAAATCAAAGATCTTAACCTTTACCTTTTTGCAGGAAGCAGTGAGTTGGCAAAATTCAAAAAAGTAGATTGATTATTTTTTAAACTCCTCAACGCACTTCTCAATTATATCACAACATTCATGTAATTGCTCTTCGGTAATTACAAGAGGTGGCGCCAATCGAATAATATTTCCATGCGTGGGTTTTGCCAGCAATCCGTGCTCTGCAAATTTCAAACAAAGATTCCAGGCAGTTTCACTTTCTGGCGAGTCGTTAATAACAATTGCGTTGAGCAATCCTTTGCCTCTTACTAAAGTAATCAAATCATTTTTTGCCTTCATCGCATTCATGCGGGCCCTGAAAATATTTCCCAACCGCTCTGCATTTTCGGCAAGCTTCTCATCCTTTACAACCTCCAATGCTTCCACTACCACAGCGGCTGCCAATGGATTGCCTCCAAATGTTGAACCATGTTCGCCCGGTTTAATCACCAGCATAATTTCATCATCGGCAAGTACAAGTGAAATGGGAAGTACACCCCCCGAAAGCGCTTTCCCTAAAATCAGTAAATCAGGGCGAACCCCTTCATGATCGGAGGCTAACATTTTTCCCGTGCGTGCAATACCGGTTTGAATTTCATCCATCATGAGCAACACATTATGCTGCTTGCATAAATCCGCTGCCGATTTCAGGTATCCTTCTTTTGGCACATACACTCCTGCTTCACCCTGAATTGGCTCAATCCATAAAGCGCAAACATTTGGATTGGCCAAAGATTTCTCCAACGCCTGCACATCATCATACTCTACAATTTCAAAGCCGGGCATAAACGGGCCAAACCCTTTGCGGGAAGAAGGATCGGTGGAAGCAGAAATGATAGTAGTCGTGCGGCCATGAAAATTCTTCTTCACGGCAACAATAACTGCCTGGTTATCGGCAATGCCTTTTTTTGTATAGCCCCACTTTCGCGCAAGTTTGATGGCGCTTTCATTTGCCTCGGCACCGCTATTCATAAACAGCGCCTTATCATAGCCAAAGGTTTCGCACACATATTTCTCCGCAATGCCCAGCTTATCATTATAAAAAGCACGTGAAGTAAGCGTCAACTGTTTTGCTTGTTCAATCAACGCATTGATTATCCGTGGGTGACAATGACCTTGATTGACGGCACTGTAGGCCGATAGAAAATCATAGTACCGTTTGCCGGCAACGTCCCACAAAAAAACACCTTCGCCCTTTTGCAAAACCACTTCCAATGGATGATAGTTATGCGCTCCATACTTTTCTTCCAGTAGGATTGCCTCGAGGCCAAGTGTTTTTGTTGAGATCATAGTGCTGAGATTCAGTGAGTTTCAAAGTTAATCAATCCACCACAAAGCGCCTAAATAGTTGCTTGTAGCCGAAGTGAAATGAATTAACTTTGGGTGATTACTAAACAGCTTAGCGGGGCATGGAATTTTCCTTCGATTCAATTAAACGACTTTTTGAAAACCTAAAAACGATCAGTTTTTGGCAACGGATTTTTGAATGGGGCCGGATTAAATCCAATTTGGTTGAAGCAAATGGAGAACTTCAACGGGTAATCTCGGTAAACGAAGCTCTCAAAACTGAAAATATAAAACTTGAGAATTCAATTTCGATTGAAAAGTCTGCTTCAAAGAATTTTCAGGATACAGCCAACCGGTTGACAACTGAATTAGAGGTACTCAAAAATTCATATAACAATCAATTTGAACGAATCGAATCCCTGCAAAAGGAAGGCACCTCGTTGTTGGAAAGAAATACCCAGTTTCTAAAAAGAGGAACTGAATTATCTTCTGAGCTTATTGTCGTCAAACAAAAAATAGAAAACCAGGAAAAAGAAATTCGTGAACTGAAAGATGAAAATGCCCGGTTGAAAAAAGACGATGAGTTCAGAAAACAGGAACATTCCAACTCGGTTGCTTCCTTAAAACAAATTCAGGAAAAAATTCTCCGCGACCGCGAAGATGAAGTAGCCAAACGAAACCAGGCTGAAATAGAGCGGATAAAAAAGCTCAAAGAAACCTGGGTTAACCACGAAGAGCGTGTTAAAAACAGGATTCGAACTGTGTGCATTAAGAACGGGGTTGAGTATCTGGATAATGTTCCCTTTAAGGGAAAACCCGATAACACGCTACGGATTAATGATGAATATATAATTTTCGATGCAAAGAGTCCTGCCAATGACGATCTCTCGAATTTCCCCAACTATGTAAAAGCACAAGCCGAAAGCGCTATTAAATATGTGAAGGAAGAAGATGTGCGCAGGGAAGTTTTTCTTGTTGTTCCCTCCAATACGCTTGAGCACTTAGAAACATTTGAATATAAACTTAGTGACTATACGGTATATGTAGTTTCGTTGGATTCTGTAGAGCCTATCATTTTAACGCTTAAGCGGATTGAAGATTATGAATTTGCAGAACAGCTTAGCCCTGAAGAACGCGAAAACATTTGCCGGGTAATCGGGAAGTTTGTTCACCTTTCAAAAAGGAGAATTCAGATTGACGGATTTTTCGCCAAGCAATTCTTTGAATTGGTTTATCGCAGCGAGGCTGATCTCTCAAAAGATATTTTAGAAAAAGTTGCTGAGTTCGAGAAATCCGAAAAGCTAAATCCGCCCCAGGAAAAACGTGCGCGACAAATAAGTACAAAAGAGCTGGAAGCCGATTCGGAAAAAATACAAAGTGAAGCCTCTCAAAAAGGAATTTCCATCCAGGATAGTTTGTTGATTAAAGAAATCAATAAATTACCGCTCTACTCTAATGTTGAAGATGACAAAAATCAAGGCGATCTATTTACTTAACTAACTATAAACTATGAAACACCTGCTTTACTTCACGCTATTTGCACTTGTATTGTCTTCATGTGCCACAACTAAACCCACCAGCAAAGCGCCAAGTCCTGCCGGTAATTGGGATTATGAAATCACAGGAACCCCCGAAGGAAATTTTAACGGGGTGCTGGTTATCAATCAAATTAATGATACCTATACGGCTAAAATGACGAGTGCTTCCGGTGATCTTCCCATTGAAAAATATGCGTACGATAAGGCTACCATGAAAATGAGTGGCGAATTTGATTACTCTGGCAATCTTGTGCTTTTTGATGGGTTGATGAATGTTGATGAGATCAATGGCTCTATGTCAACGGGTGGAATGAGCTTTCCTTTTAAAGCCACGCGCAAAAAATAATTCTTAATGAAACTTACTGCGGATAATAGGTTAAAAAAACTAATCGTTGTTGGCGATCGCGTGTTGATTCGTCCTGCAAAAGAATCCGATAAAACAGATAGTGGATTGTACTTACCTCCGGGTGTTCAGGAAAAAGAAAAAATTCAAAAAGGATTTGTCATTAAAGTAGGGCCGGGTTATCCGTTGCCTATGCCGGCTGATGAAGATGATCTCTGGAAAGGAAAAGAAGATCAGGTAAAGTATTTACCCTTGCAAGCACAGGAAGGTGACCTCGCAATTTTTTTACAACGCGGAGCCATTGAAGTGATGTACGAAGGTGAAAAATATTTTATTGTGCCACAGGCATCTATTCTCATGTTGGAACGTGAAGAAGATTTGTAATCAATTCAGTAAATTTGAGGTATGGACGAGCTGATCTTAAAAATTCCTGAGCAATACCCAATGACGGATGATGAGTTGTTTGCCTTTTGCGCTGCCAACAAAGAGCTTAGAATTGAACGGGATGAACACCAGCAAATAATTATTATGTCACCAGCAGGCGGATTAACCGGAAATAGGAATTTTAAACTAACAGGAATCTTCAGCCAGTGGGTTGATCAAAATCCGGATTTGGGATATGGCTTCGACTCAGCTACAGGCTTTAGGTTAAAAGATAAATCCATGCGCTCGCCTGATGTATCATGGGTAAACAAAGAAAAATGGGAAAGTCTGAAAATTGAAGAACAGGAAAAATTTGCTCCTGTATGTCCCGATTTTATAATCGAGTTACGATCACCCTCGGATTCACTCCCGCAATTAAAAAATAAAATGAAAAAATGGATGGAGAACGGCTGTCTGCTAGGATGGCTGATTGATCCGCTTGAAGAAAAAGCTTATATATATTCGGTCGGTAAATCCGTTCAGGAAGTAAAAGGATTTAGTAATAAACTTTCCGGAACAACTTTACTGCCTGGTTTTGATCTTGATTTATCGAAACTTCTTTAATGGCAGGTTTATCTTTTGACGTCCTTCGTGTAGGAAAAAAATACCGGTTAATTAATTTAGATGACACGTACGAATTTGAAATCGAGCGAATTCTCGTTAACGGGGATTTCAAAGTAAAAGACCTGCATACATTAGAGCGGTACCTGTTAAAAGACACGATCAAGTTTGGCCGGGGAAAAGATTTTGAAATCAGGGAGTTGTAAAGACTTACTTCAGTTTCCTTATCGCTTTGAATAACTCATAACGTGATGCGGAAACACCCTATTTTTTTAAGATAGTATTTTCCGCTTTAAAACCGGTGCAAATAGTATATTCGTGTACAAAACAGATTGAAAATAGTCATGAAAAATCAATTGGAATCGGGCCCTCTGAAAAACCTGGATGAGTGGGAAGATGACTTACTGCGGAGATATCCTGATCCGGAAACCATCGTAAAAGGTAAATCTACCGAAGCGTATCGCAACTACGACAAACCTGAGCGCGAAACGGTGCGTGAATTCTACCGGCTCAACCATACCTATCAGACCTACGACTTTGTTACGAAGAAACGCGAAGAATTTCTTGCGTTCAATAAAAAAGAAATGCCCATCTGGGATGCTTTTGATTTCCTGAATCAATTGGTTGATGATTCGGACCCTGATACAGACCTCGATCAATGGCAACATCTCCTTCAAACGTCAGAGGCCATCCGCAGGGATGGGCACCCGGATTGGATGGTGCTGGTGGGGTTGATGCACGATATGGGCAAAGTGCTTTGTCTTTTCGGAGAACCGCAGTGGGCCGTTGTTGGCGATACGTTTCCGGTAGGTTGTGCGCACTCCGATAAAATTGTGTATCCGGAATTTTTCGATAAGAACCCTGACAGCACAAATCCGGAATACAACACTAAGTACGGAATCTATGCGCCCAATTGCGGATTGCGAAACGTAACGATGTCGTGGGGCCATGATGAATACGTGTATCACATGGCCAAAGATCATCTTCCCGATGAAGGACTTTATATGTTGCGCTACCATTCTTTCTATGCACAGCATCGCGAAAACGGGTACGATCATTTAATGGACGATCATGATCGTAAAATGTTTGAAGCGGTAAAACTTTTCAATCCTTACGACCTGTATTCTAAAAATCCATATCCGCCTGATTGGAAAACCCTGCGCCCCTACTATGAAGATTTAGTTGCTAAATATCTTCCTTCTACCTTGAAGTTCTAAAAAGCTGCATATTTAGTTGACAATTGACAAAGGTACAATTGACAAAATATTGCCACAGGACTTGTCAATTGCTCCCGATAGCTATCGGGTTGTCAACTGTCAATTTTTAGAATAGTAATGACAACTTATACTTAACACTAATGATGCACAGCGCAAGTGCTCGAATATGTTAAAACAACGGGAAGATAGATGCATAAACTTCACACAGCCGATTATATAGTTTTCCTGTTATACTTCGTGCTGGTTTCTGCATACGGGTATTACATTTATTATAAGAAGAAAAACGCCACTACCGATTCAAAAGATTTTTTTCTTGCCGAAGGGTCGTTAACCTGGTGGGCCATTGGCGCTTCTTTAATCGCTTCCAATATTTCTGCCGAACATTTCATCGGCATGTCGGGCTCAGGTTTTGCATTGGGCCTTGCAATCTCCACCTACGAATGGATGGCCGCTGCCACGTTAATCCTTGTAGCTGTCTTTCTAATTCCTGTCTATCTAAAAAATAAAATTTATACTATGCCGCAATTTCTTGCGAAGCGGTATAGTAACGGTGTAAGCACCGTGATGACGGTTTTTTGGTTACTCGTTTACATTTTTGTAAACCTTACTTCCATCATTTATCTCGGTGCTATCGCCATAACCTCCATATCAACAATAAGCTTTGGCTGGTGTGTGGCCGGCCTCAGCATTTTTGCTTTTGTTGTCACCCTTGGCGGGATGAAAGTGATTGGATATACCGATGTAATCCAGGTAGCTGTTCTTATGCTGGGCGGCTTGGTGACGGCTTATCTTTCATTAACGCTTCTTTCAGAAAAATTCGGATATGGCAGCGATGTACTGAAAGGCCTTTCGCTGCTGCAAGAAAAAGCCCCAAGTCATTTTCACATGATTTTTGATAAAGGTCATGCATACTACAAAGACCTTCCCGGCCTGTCCGTACT
>CAZNRJ010000062.1:0-9410 GCA_964574945.1 uncultured Ohtaekwangia sp.
GCTGCCCGTGCGGGGTCATTAACTGCAGCGGCAAACTTCCGGGTTTCTTCCACCGAAAAAGTGCGTGTGCTTACCGTGGCCATTTCATTGATCGGTTTATTTTTTTCAATATCAGGTCGCACCACGATGGCTTCAAGTTGAGTAATGTCTTCATCGATGGGAACCGTTAGCACAACTTCTTTTCCTGAATTGACAATAATGTTTGGAACTATTACTTCCTTGTATCCTACAAATGAAACCCTGAGGGCATGGGTGCCAATGGGTACTTGCGTTAATTTGAAATTCCCATCAGGATCAGAAGTTGTCCCGATCAACGGATCGGAATCAACCAGCACAATGGATGCACCGGGCAATGTTGTTTTCGAAACTTTATCGATTACGGTGCCACGAATTGTTTGCGTGAGCGTTTGTGCCGATGCACTCATCGAACTAAAAAGAACTGTTAAAAATAAAAGGTAATTTTTTGAATGTGTCATAAAAGCTTTATCAGGCTCTATGACAATTTGATTTTTATTTACCCCTATTGACTAAAAAAATAATTCCATATTCCATTTTTGCACGAGAGTACAAATCAAAAGATGTAGCACATTTCAATGAAATAATTTCGGTCTGTGGGGACACCATAGTCGTTAACTTAAGAATAAACCCCTGCCAGAATCATCTATTGTGGATAGTACGAACATTTTATATTTCATCCCTAAAGGGATTTTTAACATTTGTAGTAAACCTGTTACCAATATTGCGTCCCTGACGGGACTTATCCAAGGATTTTTATTAAAGTCCCGTCAGGGACGACATGTCGGTAAACAAAGAAGAAAAATGAACTAAAGTCCCGTAGGGATGACATGTAAATTTTAACAAATATTACCTTAAGTTAACGACTATGGTGAGGACACAGACCGAGGAGCAGGAAATAATCTATTGCTATGAGCATGCGACCCTTCGGGGTCGAACCCAATCCTCCATTTCCTCTTTCCCATGGTCTGTGTCCTCACAGACCATATTACTTACTATTACACTTTCACACGAGAGCAGATCTCAATTGATTGAAAATAATTTCGGTCTGTGAGGACACAGACCGAGGAACAGGGATTGCAAAAGGAATTATAAAAACCGCAAAGCAACTTTCGCTCCCCACCACATCTTGAGATTAAGGCCATTATCAAAATTGGTATCCGAAATTATTTTCGGATGATAGTCTGTGAAAAGGATGGGATAGTCAGTATACGTGGTTCGGGTTAAATAACCGTTTAACGTGATACCCGTTGCCAATGATAATTTTCTGGCCACCTGAAAATCAAAACCTACATAGGCTTTGTTGAGTAAGCTGAGTTCATCCGTAAAGCTTCCTTTGCTAACATGCTGTGATGATAAATCTATGTCAAGTAACCACCATCGTGTTAGTTTGCGCGTAGTTCCCAATCCATATCCAAAATGCCAAACCGAGGTATCAGAAGGTTGTAAAGATTGCTGAGGTTTAAATCCGGCCATGATCATCGTGTGAAACTTGCGCGCCCCGGTGCGGAAAGCGAGGTTTGTATAAAACACTTCATCGGCCGAGAGTTCAATTTTATGATACCCGCTTTTAACAATACTTAAAAATCCTATGGGAACTCCGCCCAGACTATCGGCATAATTGATGAGTCCAATTTGAGTGCCTTGAACTTTTCTTCCATGATTATAGAAGATCGAAACCTGGCTTCCGGTAATTTTTTCTGTTGCTATATTGGTAAGGCCCGCAAACTGCGATCCCCTGTAATCGCCCAACTGAACGTTTCCAAAACCAGCTACCTGCACACCCTGCGCTTTCCCCCCGGTAAAGTTTGTGAACCCTGCTACCTGCACTCCATGCATATCGCCAAGCGTAGTATTGGCAAACCCTGTTACCTGCACCCCTCGTGCGTTTCCTAAGTTTGTATTGGCAAACCCTGAAAGTTGAATGGCCTCGGTATCCCCTCCATTTAAATTGAAAAATCCTGCCGCCTGTATACCATATACTTTTCCGCCTACCATATTTCCAAAGCCGGCAATCTGCAACCAGCTTACATCACTGCGATCTAGATTAAAGAAGAACCCCAATTCAATTTCCCGTGTGCCCATTGAATAACCGCCAAAAAAATTGATAGAGTAATCGTTAATCGTGTTGGCGCTCAAGCGACCATTGGTTCCCAGGAATGGAAGAAAAGAAACCTGCACAAAATTATTCAGGGTATCGCGAATATTTTGAATGTTGGGCTCTGATTCATACGGGAAATAAACTTCTTCTTTCTTTGCAATAACGGTTGAATCTATTCCATCAATTACCACAATAGCCTTTGCTGTATCTTTTTCAATTGGATGAATTTTTATGGTTATATATTGATTGACCGGATTGGTAATACTTATCAGCGTATCGCGATAATCTCTCTTACTGACCGAAAGTGAAATGGAGTCGATCTTCTTTTCCAATTTCAGTTTGAAATATCCAAACTCATCTGTTACCGTTGAGGTGATTGATTTTTTGTCGTACACACTCGCTTGCGGAATCTTCTCACCCGTCTTTGCATCTTCTACATATCCGTTGATCGTTACGGTTACCACATTGTTTTTAACCGGTGGCGGCAACGCTTTGGTAAGGATCAGGTAATTTCCTTTCTCTTTGTAATTCATTGACCCCTGAAATATTTCATTCAACAGATTACGGACCGTTTGATTGGTAGCATCCAACGAAACTTCCTGGTTGGCATCGATGATGGCGCTGTTGTATGAGAAGGAGAATCCTCCCGTTTGTCCAATTCGATTTAACAAGGCAGGAATGTTTTCAGCGGCTACGCTTATAGACATGGTGCGTTCCAGTAAAGGAATGTCTTTTTTTTGCGCCAGGCTAAATGAAACAGCACTGAAAAACAATAAAGTAGTGTAGTGTTTTCTCATGTGCGGTTATTGGTCGCATCCTGTTCCATCCAAAATAATAGCATCATCTTTTTTGGTTAAGGTAAGACCCATGGTCTCGGCTATTACTTCGGCAATGATGGCGGCATTGTCTTCTTTAAAATTGGCGGTAAGCCTGCATTTGTAAAGTTTTTCGTTGGCTAATTTGATTTTAGAGCCATACACTTCATTTAATAAATTGACTACGGATTTTAAATCCGTATTATTGAAGCTGAACGTTTTAGTCTTATAGGCAAGCACATTCGTGTCAGGTTTTTCAATCCGGTAAAACCGTTTGCTGCTTTTGGTATAGATGGCCCGTTCCCCCGCCAGCAAATTCAACCCCGGATCATTACGCGTATAAAACTGAACCTCACCATGCGTTACTATGATTTCAATGGTATCCTTGTCGGGATAAGCCTTTAAATTAAATTCTGTTCCTATATCGCGCACCAGCACATCATCGGCTTCAATTACAAAAGGTCTCTCCTCTTCATGTTTCACGGTAAAGTATGCTTCACCTTTCAAAACTACTTTACGCGTTTTTTCGCGTGGGTTAAACTGATATGTCAATTCACTTTTCTTATTTAAGAAAGCGGTGCTTCCATCCGGTAACGTATCATTAACGGTTACTGAGCCGGAAACAATTGCTACTGTTTGCACAGGTGGAGCGGCTAACCTGTAGGCTGTGTATCCAACCGCAAGCAAAATCAAAAGTCCTGCTGCTACACGAAGCGGCTGATACCAACTACCTGAATGCAACGGAACTACCTTTGCAGGAACAGTTATTTTTTTTCGAACCTTATTCCAGGCGGCATCGGTATCAAACTGAAACTGTATTTCGTTAGAGGCCGCTTTTTCAAAAATCGTTTTTAAGGTTTCGTAATAGGCCTGGTTCTCCACACGTTGCTCCGCCCACTGTTGCACTTGCTCTTGTTCCCGGGCAGACGCTTCCCCCGCAAGCACTTTGCCAATCAAATCATCCATATCGCTCCCCGGCTCCATCATATCCAATCCTTCATAAATAGTAAAAACAAAGGCAAGTAATCTTTCAATTGCAGTCGCATCAATTTAAGCGCTTTGCCCATGTGGTTCTCAACGGTCTTTACAGAAATCTGTAATTGATCCGCTATCTCCTGGTACTTTAATTCCTCAAAGCGACTAAGCTGAAACACCAGCCTGCATTGCTCGGGCAACGTTTTCATAGCCTCCGTGATTTTTGTTTCAAGCTCTGCAGCATGCACCTTTTGTGAAACTGACTCGTGCGATACCTCGGCCACGGCAAGTTCGTGTGCCACATGTTGTTGCTTTACCTTCGCGTGCTTGATCACGTTAAGGCAACTGTTGCGAATCATACGATAGAGATACGACTTCAGGGAAGTTTCAATGGCAAGCGCGCTTCTCTTTTCCCAAAGGGTGATAAAAGCTGCCTGCACCACTTCTTCGGCTTCTTCCTTATACTGCAGAAATGAATAGGCGTATCGGCACAAGGGCTGGTAATAGGTTCTAAAAATCATCTCGTAAGCGCTTTCGTTGCCCTGCCGGAGTGTTTCCAGTACCTGCTTTTCCGATAAATCCACTGCTTTTTGAAATGTTTCAGTGCAATTTACGGGTTTAGGGCTTTGGGGTTATGACAACCCAAAGAAGTTTTACCCCTATTTGAAATTTTAATTGATCTTAAAAAGAAAGCCACCCTGACCGGCAGGATGGCTTCTAAAGCTATGCGATAGTAATCACGTTCTTAGCTACTTCTCAAACTTAAATACATCGGGCATTTCATTGTCGCTATGCATAGAGGTTTTCAAATCTTTAATGAGTCCATTGGAAATATCATACACCCACCCATGCACATACGGCCCCCCGCGCTTTGCCCAGGCGTTTTGAACGATGGAGGTTTTGCCAAGATCATACACTTGCTCGATTACATTGAGTTCAATGAACCGGTCTTCGCGCGCTTTTTTATCAGCAATGGCTTCCAGCTCATCCTGATGCATACGGTACACATCTTTAATGTGCCGAATCCAATTATCGATCAACCCAATTTGCTTATTGCCCATAGCAGCGCGAACACCCCCGCACCCATAATGCCCACACACAATTACATGATTTACTTCAAGAACATTCACGGCATAGTCGAGTACACTTAGCATGCTCATGTCGGTATGCACAACCATGTTGGCAATATTGCGATGCACAAATACTTCGCCCGGAACCGTACCTGTAATTTCATTCGCTGGCACCCGGCTGTCGGAGCAACCGATCCAAAGGAAGTCAGGCTTTTGTACATTGGCCAGCCTTGAGAAAAAGGATTTATCCTCTTGGTTTTTCTGCTCCACCCACGCCTTATTTTGCAGGAGCAATTGTTCGTACTTTCTCATAATCACACTTAGTTAATGTGTATATTTTTCAATTCTACTTCAATGTTTTTTGATTTGGCCGATTCCGTAAAATCTACCACCATCTCTTTAATGTCTTCATCCATAAACTGCGCTTTCGACCCGTCAATTAACAACCGGGTGTCTTCCGGTATTTTTTCAAGGGCTTTACGCAGGGAATTTTTATGTAAGAAAGATACATCTTTCGTAAACCGAATGAGGTAGTTCTCCTCGGAAGATACTAAGATCACTGCCTTCTGGAAATTTGTTTTCAGGATAAAATAAATAGCAACCAATATTCCCATGCAAACACCTTTCAACAAGTCGGTAAAGATTACGGCCAGCACTGTCACTGCAAATGGAAGAAACTGCGACATCCCGCGCTTAAACATTTCTTTATAAAAAACGGGCTTTGTCAGTTTATACCCAACTACAATAAGAATTCCGGCCAGGCAGGAAAGCGGTATCATCTTTAGCAATCCGGGAAATAACAAAACCGATAGCAACAAGATCATTCCATGCGATACTGCTGATGCCCTAGTTCTGGCTCCTGCATTTATGTTGGCAGAACTTCTTACAATCACAGAAGTAATAGGCAATCCTCCCAACAATCCTGAAATTAAGTTACCGGCACCCTGGGCTTTCAATTCCCTGTCCAGCGGTGTTATGCTGTGACTGCGATCCATCTTATCGCACGCCTCTATACTTAATAAAGTTTCCAAGCTTGCAACAATAGCAATCGTTATGGCGGTGATATATATTTTAGGATTTTGCCAAAAGGAAAAATCGGGAAAGGTAAGAAAGGTGCCCACCCCTGAAGTTTCAGTAGCCACCGGCACAACTACCAAATGCTGCTCGTCTATAGCAAAGTAAGGCAGGGCATAATTGAAAAGGCTGTTCAATGAAACCCCTGCCAAAACTGCCCCGAGCGCTGAGGGCATAAGCCTGAAAAATTTATAGCGCTGAAGATGCTTGCTGTCCCAGGTGATTATTAACAAAATAGAAAGTAAACTCACCACTACTGCTCCCGGGCTTAGGAAATCCCATGCCTGTATAATTTCAGAAAATGTATTCCTGCCATCAGGCTGAAAGAAACTTTCATCCCCCTCAAAATCTGCATCGTATCCAACAGCATGTGGAATTTGTTTTAAAATCAGGATAAGTCCAATGGCGGCAAGCATTCCTTTGATTACTGCCACCGGGAAAAAATGGCCAATGGCCCCTGCTTTTGCAAACCCCAAAATTATTTGAATAACCCCCGCCAATGCAACGCTGAATAAAAACGCTTCGAATGATCCCAGGTCCAAAATCGCGGCAGCAACAATGGTGGTGAGGCCGGCCGCAGGACCACTCACACTAACCGAAGATCCACTTAGAGCACCTACTACAATACCCCCAATAATACCCGCGAGTACTCCTGAAAACAATGGTGCGCCTGATGCCAGCGCAATCCCCAAACACAATGGTAAGGCTACCAAAAATACTACAACAGACGACCTTAGGTCTGTGGACCAAAAATTTCTAAAATTCATAAATAAGAAAAAATATTAACTAACACTCAGTAACCGATCTTCGGACGAAGATCCAATTGAAACGACTAAGCTTGTGGAGGGGGAGAATCTATTTCCGGGAAGTGGAATCCATTCAAATGAAGATAAACTGGTATCTTCTTACAAGAAGTGGGAAAGATTGTTCGCCCCCCAAATGCAAAATCTATTTTTATGTTCTCATCATACTCGCGATTATCTTCAACAGTGGATTCTTCTGTTTCGCCTGGCATGTCCTCGCAATCGCTCCAATTTATTTGCACACTTTTTTTTGAATTCTCAAAGCATAAGCTTCCAAAACTTGCTGAAAGCATGAGGAAGACATAGGTAACAGTTAAGAATGAAAAGAGTGCTTTTCTCATACGGGCTACAAAGATAACGATTTTAGCCCTAAAAATGTTATTAATTTGTTAACCTATTCATTTCTAAGCGACTCAACAGGATTAACTGTAGCTGCCCGAACTGTTTGAAAACTTACCGTAATAAATGCGATCAATATGGCAGCGACTGCAGTTACGGCAAACATCCAAACAGGTAAGTCTGTTCGGTAAGGAAAGCTGCTTAGCCATTGGTTGGCAGCATATATTGAAACAGGCAATGCGATGACGAAAGCAAGTATCACCAGCACTATAAAATCTTTTGAAAGCAATAAAACAATTTGCTGCACACTGGCCCCCAGCACTTTTCGAATGCCTATCTCCTTAATTCGTTGTGATGCCGTAAAGGATACCAGGCCAAACAACCCGAGGCAGGAAATAAATATAGCCAAGGCCATCGCTGTTTTGGTGAGCTTGGAAGTGCGCTGTTCTGTCTTATAATAATTCTTTATCGTGTCATCAAGAAAATGATGTTCAAACGAAACTTCCGGATACACTTTTTTCCAGGCGGTTTCAATTTTATCCAATCCTGCTTTCAGCTTATCGCCTGATTGATTGGTGGTTTGAAAACGAATATTAAAGCAACTGAAATGTTTTTGCTCGTTGGCCATCATCACCGGGTCAATGGGGTCGTGAAGTGATCTTGTGTGAAAATCTTTCACCACACCCACAATCGGAAATTTATTTTTGCCTTGGGTAATTATTTTATCAAGTGCTTCTTCCGGTTTTGTAAAGCCCAGCGTCTTCAACATGGTTTCATTGATCAGGTATTCTTTTACCGTATCGCTTGTCATAAGATTTCTGCCCGCCAGCAATTCTATGTCGTAGAATTTAAGATAGTTGGTGTCTCCAAATTTCCGATATGCATTTACCGAGATCTCTTCTTTGCCATTATTTATTTTTACGGATTGCGAACTCCATCCATTTGAACTGGGCGGATCGTTGCTCATGGAGAGCTCGGATATCTCAGGAATGGCGGCAATCTCATTGGCAAATACTTGTCGCTTTGAAAAATCTTCCCACCACGGAGTATTAAAATAAATTACGGCATCTTTCTTAAATCCTAAATCCTTATTCAAAAGAAAACGGATCTGCCAGCCTACCACCAGCGTGCCTATGATTAATATCTGTGCAAAGGAAAACTGAAACACAATTAGTGTCTTTCGTAAAAAAGCAGTGCGCGATTGAGAACCTGTAACCGAAACTTGATTCTTTAACGCTAACGCAGGGCGGAATGAAGACATAACAAATGCAGGATATGCACTGGCGAGCAATCCAATAAATAAAATTGAAAAGACCAGAAAGGGCAATACATCTAAAAAATTGAGCGTCACTCCTTTCGGTACAAACTCGTCAAAAGAATTTAAACCGATCTCCGTGAGCGGTAAAGCTATGATGATTGCTATCAGCGTAAGCAAAAGACCTTCGCACAAAAACTGAACAACTAACCGGACTTGCGTACTTCCCAATACTTTTCGCACTCCCACTTCCTTTGCCCGTCTTATGGCCTGGGCAGTTTCCAGGTTTACAAAATTGATTGCCGCTATCACCAACAAAAGAATAGCAACAAAAATCAAGGTAATCATGGTGGGCAAATGGGTGGCGCTTTTACTAAAATCAAAAATGCCCGTCTCGGAATTAAAATGTATGTCAGATAAAGGTTGAGCAGCAAATGTATTGGTAGCATCCCAGCTGCTTTTCTCATCGTAAATTTTTGCCAGTTGCGGAAGTTGATCAAGCATAGTTTGGTGCGTGGTCCCTTCCAGTGTTTTCACAAAAACCTGCGTACTGCTGTTTGTGCTGGTCCAGTCATCCAGGTTATAATTCTTCTTTAGCCAGCTTGCCTGCGTTGTGGGGGCGCTGATAAAATCTGTAAAGGAAAGATCGGTGTTGAAAGGAAGATCGTGAACAATACCGGCAACGTGAGTTACCAATGAATCGCGATAGATCACTTCCTTACCGATTACCTGGGCTAACTCCAGTTCACCAAAATATTTTTTTGCCTGGCTTTCTGTGAGCACGGTTTGATGCGGCCTCAACAAAACATCAGGCGAGCCAATCATCCACGTGTAAGAATCAATCACCTTAAAGTAACTCGTGTCTACAATCACCACGGCATCTTGCTTTTCTAATTTTTTGATTTCGGTTCCTGTGGGGATTTCTACTTTCGATCCAAAGCAAAAGAAAAGCGCTACTGATTC
>CAZNRJ010000062.1:9420-14166 GCA_964574945.1 uncultured Ohtaekwangia sp.
AAAAATTTGTGCGGACATAAGGGGCAACGGCTGTTGGGGCACCGCGATTCAATCCGGAAAATGTGCCGCTGAATTTAGAGTGAATGCGGTAAATGCGATCATAGTTGGAAATTCCTTTATTAAAACTCAATTCAAAATTTACAATCAGGTAAATGATCAGGCAGGCGCTTATCCCAATGGCTAAGCCTGTTATGTTAATGATTGAATGAAATTTATTGCGCAACAATGTGCGGTAGGCGACTGTAAAATAATTTCGGATCATGGCAATAACTTTAGGATGGCAGTGCGATTACAAATTCAGCACCAAAAGTTGTAATCCTCATTATTCATCAAATTATAAACAAATTGGAACTGGCCTTTGCCCAAAAGCGGTCAAACTTGTTCGAAATCGGGCGAAGGAATTTATTCACTTCTCAACCAATTGGTTGGATTTGCCCTCGATACCTGATACGATTTAAACCCTATCGTTAACCAGGCAATGCCTAAGCTAATGAGGCCCGCCAGCCCGAATACATAAAAACCAGGATCCAACCGATAGGCAAAATCCTGCAGCCATAAATCGGTCAGGTAATAGATAACCGGAGTGGCAATACAAAACGCAATGATCACCGGAATCATAAACTCTATGGTGAGCATCCACATGAGTTGCAACACCGATGCGCCCAATACTTTTCTAACTGCAATTTCTTTAGCACGCTGTTGGGTAACAAACATAATAATGCCCAGCAAACCCAAACATGAAATAAAGATAGATAGCCCGGCAAGCCAGTTAAAAAATATTCCTGTCCGTTGCTCTGCACGGTAAAGGTTATCTATGTCTCTATCAACAAAGGAATACTCAAAGGGCCGTCCATCTGTAAATTTTTTATAGACTGCCTCTACTGCTTTGGTCTGCTCAACAACATTACCTTTATTAAACCGAACGGCTGCCTCGTAGAGACTTTCCTGTTCCAAATAGATTACCATGGGTTCAATTTTTTTATGGGCCGATTTAAAATTGAAATCCTTTACAATTCCTATAATGGTGCCTTTGCGTGTTTTACCGACTGTGAATTGCTTATTGACCGGATCGGCCAACCCCATTTGGCGAACAGCCTCTTCATTTAGTATTACCGCTGTTGAGTCTGATTTTATTTCCGGGGAAAAATCCCGCCCCTCGGCCAATGAAATTGAAAACGTTTTTAAAAAATCATAATCAACCATTAGCTTATGAAACAGCTGATCTTTTTCAGCTTCTTTTCCTTCCCAACTCATATCATCAGAAGAGTCGTCAGTTAATGATATTTTGGTGCTTGTAGCAGAAACGTGTTGAATGCCTGGTATCGCTAACAACTCTGTTTTAAATGCCTGAAATTGTTTTCGAATTGTGCGAAAGGTGGGAAACGTAAGAATGTTTTCTTTTTCAAAACCCAGGTTTCGGTTTCTGATGTACGAAAGCTGGTTGTGAACTACGAACGTGCCTGAAAGAAAGGCAATAGCAAGCGCAAACTGAATGATCACTAATATTCGCCTGACGGCAATAGTTCCGCTTCCTGTTTTCAGGATATTTTTTAATACCGCTGTTGGATTTAATGATGATAAAAGAATAGCCGGATAAACCCCGCCTAAAAAAGAACAGAACATAACTGCTCCCATCAGGGGGAATATGATCGTGGGCAAAAAGATATTGAATTTTAGTTGCGAGCCGCTTAATTCGCTAAAGCCCGGAAGCAAAAGCCAGCAGGCTAAAAGCGCGAATGCAAAGGCTAAAAGACAATAGAAAAGTGATTCTGAAAAAAAGTAAAACATGAGTTGTGAGCGGCTGGCCCCAACCACTTTTCTTACTCCGGCCTCTTTACTTCGCTTTATCGATCTTGCGGTGGAGAGATTAGCATAGTTAATGCTGGCTATTATTAGAATAAAAATGCCAACAGCAGAAAAAATATATACGTATAGCATATTGCCCCTGCCTGCCACATCATTGTTCAGGTGATTTGACTTTAAGTGAATTTCCGACAAAGGCTGAAGTGCAAGTTCAGTTTTTGATTTAGGTAAATGTTTGCCAATTGAGTTTTTAATTTTTTCGGTATATAGAATCGGGTCGGCCTGATCCGTTAGCTTGACGTACGTATGGTGATTATTAAAACCCCAATTCACCAATGAATCATATCCTTTGGCCCGCAAAAATTCAAAGGGTATAATAAAGTCAAATTGAATGTGAGAATTAACGGGTAAATCTTCGAGTACGGCTGTAATCAACATTTCCTGGTCCAGGAGACGGAGGGTCTTTCCGGTAGGCTCCGCATTTCCGAAATAAGTACGCGCTATTTTCCTGGTTATAATAATTTTGTCAACCCCGGTTTCAAAAGATCTTACTTCCCCTGCCACTATCGGAAATGTGAATAAGTCAAACATAGCAGGATCGGCCAATGCCCCTTTTTGATAGAAAGCCTGCGCATCATGCCGAACCAGCAAATCAAGAAAACTCAGCCGGCAGGTTTCGTCAGTCTCTGCAAATGTATTTTTAAGATAGGGCGATAAGGGACTGGGTGTAACGGCCACGGGGTATACCGACCCACTGTCATCAATTTGATTTTCAACAACCCGGTAAATATTTTCGTAATCCGAATGAAAGCGATCATAGCTGAGTTGCTGCTCCACCCACAGGTAAATGAGAATAAATGCCGCAAACCCCACAATAAGACCTGTAAGGTTTATGAAGGAGTACACACTTCGAAGTTGGCGCAGGATTATTTTTAAATAGCCTGATAACACTTTTTACAAAAATTTTCTATTGAGCTAAGCTACTTTTAGTTTGGACAAATTGAAACATCAAATCTGTTCTTTATATGGAGTTTTATTACTTCCAACAGATTGATTCAATAATATATCTTATTGGGAGAATGATTACTCAACCTCAACAATAATTTCAATTTCAACAGTAATATTGCTTGGCAATGAATTCATACCCACGGCCGACCGGGCGTGCTTTCCTTTATCACCAAATACGGCTACCATTAAATCAGAAAATCCATTGATCACTTTGGGCTGATCGGTAAATGTATCGGTACAATTAACCATGCCCAGCACTTTAACAATCCGCTTTACTTTGTTTAAATCACCCAACTCTCCCTTAAGGGTTGATAGAATGGAGATTCCCGTTTGCCGGGCTGCCGCATATCCTTCTTCGGTAGTTAATTCAGTACCCACCTTGCCGGTTATGTTTGTTCCATCGGCCCTGCCGGGGCCATGCCCCGATAAGTAAAGCAAGTTGCCCACGCGAACGGCTTTCACATAATTTGCCATGGGTTTGGAGGGAGCAAATAATTCGATGCCCAGTTCTTTCAGCTTCTTATCATAATCAATTTTGGATTGGGCAAGCGAAGCTGTGGAAAAAGTAAAAAAAATAAACAGTAGAAAATTTTTCATAGTGCAGGGGTTTGGATAAAAAAATCGAAGCAACATCAGCGCCTTAGAAACACCAGCTTAAGGCCAGGTTTACTTTTAGCTCCAATATCAACAAAAAATCGCGACTCGCGCAAATTGCCTTGCTGATCCCACAAGTAATAGGTTCCCATCTTACCCTCATTTATAGTTTGTGTGGTCATCTGGCTGAGCCAATACGCACTCTTAGCATTAACAGTGGTTGTAAAAAGTGGCGATGAAAAATAATCAGGAGCACGGAGCTCTGACATTACTATTTTTGGATCGATACGATTTACTTCCGTTGAAAGAGTGTATAAATTATAGGATTTCAATTTACTACTCTTAAACTGAGCCATAGCCGGAAAGCAAGTGAGGCTAAAAAGAATGAGTAAGCAATTGAATTGTACACAATTCATGGATTGAATGTACAAACTATATTTGAAACAAGTAACTTCAAAGAAAATTTACCGCATGCCCGAAATAGTTCGTTGCCCCTGGTGCCTCAAGTTTGAACAATACATTCAATATCACGATACGGAATGGGGTGTGCCCGTTCATGACGACCGTATTCATTTTGAATTTTTGATTTTGGAAGGCGCCCAGGCGGGATTAAGCTGGGCAACGATTTTAAAGAAGCGCGAAGGTTACCGCAAAAATTTTGCCGGCTTCGACCCGGTTAAAGTAAGTCGCTTTACCGAAAAGAAAGTAGAAAAAATTCTTCTGGATCCGGGTATCGTTCGCAACCGGTTAAAAGTGTTCGCGGCTGTTAATAATGCCAAACGGTTTATTGAAGTGCAAAAAGAATTTGGAAGTTTTGACAAATACATTTGGGGGTTTGTGAACAACAAACCCATCATCAATAAATTGAAAAACTATAAACGGGCACCTGCAACAACAAAAGAGTCGGACGCGTTGAGCAAAGACATGATAAAGCGAGGGTTTAAATTTGTTGGCAGTACCGTAATCTATGCGCACATGCAAGCGTGCGGATTGGTGAATGATCATTTGGTAGATTGCTTTCGATATAAAAGTTTAAGCTAACCATGCAAAAGATTCTTATTGCCGAAGATGATGTAAATATCTCATCCGATTTAAAAATGCGGCTTCAGGATGAAGGGTTTGGGGTGGATGCCGTATACAATGGATTACTGGCCGAGAAATTAATCATCAGAAATTCTTACGATTGTATTATCCTCGACATTAATATGCCCGGGAAAGACGGGCTGGGAGTTTGCAAAGCGGTTCGCGAACAGGGCATCTCAACCCCGGTCCTGATTCTTACCGCATTTGATGAAGTGGAGGATAAGGTTTCCGGCTTTGACAGCGGTGCCGATGATTATT
>CAZNRJ010000063.1:0-6100 GCA_964574945.1 uncultured Ohtaekwangia sp.
GGCAGCTGCTGCATCCGGGGATATAATCTTATTAAAGAAGGGTGCAAAATTTGACATGCCGACTGTTGCGTTGAATAAATCGATAACGATTCAATCAGCGTACGGATTTGGTGAGAAGAAAGCTCAACTCTACAATACGAATGGTAACTGGAACATTGCAGGTGGAGCAGTCATCGATCATATCCGGTTTATTGATCTGGAATTACGAGGTGGAAATTTTGGGGGTACGTATGTATTTAATCCAGCGGTTAACAACATTACGGTTACCGAAATTTTATTCGAGAATTGTTACATCAATACCATGCGTGGTGTTATGCGATTGAGAAATAATAACGTGTTGGTAGAGAATTACAAGTTTATCAATTCGACATTAGATAGCATTGGAGGTTATGGGCTTATTACCTGCGATCAGGCTGTTTCAGGTTCGCCATCTACCACTGCGCGAATAAATAATATTGTACTTGAGAACAGCACATTCAATCATTTTCAGTTGTTTATCTCTACGTACAACAATATGCAGTCAATTGTTATTGAAAGTTGCACGTTCAGCAATGTCATTACTTCTGAAAGCGGAAATTATTTGTTCAGATTCAGAGGCGGTGCCGGAAATAATAATGCGATCAATGGAATTTCCATTCGCAATTCCATTTTCGGTCCGGGTTGGAATAGCGGAGGCACAGCAACAAACAACATAAGAGGCAAAGAAGGATTACCAACTACTCCCATTGATGTAGTAAATACATATGGTACCAACGATTGGGCCTTTATTGCTACGTATGAAATTGCTGGTTTACCCTCAGCAGTTTATGCTGGAGGTCAGAACTCATTGTGGGTTGATCCAGGGCATAGCGATTTCAACTTCAAGGATCTTACTTTTGCTGGAAAATACAGCACAGGTGATCCACGTTGGAGGATAAAACTTTAGGGTTAATTGGTAGGTGAGGTGCGGTTCATTTTGACCGCACCTTTTTTATTGTGAAAGGTGATGATGAAGAGTATTTTAATTGGCGGTCTTTTATTTTTAACAGTATCGTGTAAGAGTTCAGAAGAGCCTGATCCAACAACACCCGATCCAGATAAGCCGGTGCAAGTAGTTGAAAATGCATTCGCTTTTGCTGGGGCTGAAGGGTTTGGTCGTGATGCAACCGGAGGGCGTGGAGGAAAAATAATTTACGTAACCAATCTGAACGATGCTGGCTTGGGAAGTTTGCGGGCAGCTATTCAGACTACTGGTGCGCGATATGTGCTGTTCAAAGTATCAGGAACAATTATTCTAAAATCAACTCTCAACATTTCCAATGGAGACATTACAATTGCCGGGCAAACAGCGCCTGGTGATGGAATTACACTTCGTGATTATCCGGTAAATGTTAATGCCGATAATGTAATCATACGATTTCTCCGTTTTAGAATGG
This sequence comes from uncultured Ohtaekwangia sp., assembly GCA_964574945.1. Taxonomy (GTDB): domain Bacteria; phylum Bacteroidota; class Bacteroidia; order Cytophagales; family Cyclobacteriaceae; genus ELB16-189. The sequence goes on from CAZNRJ010000063.1 coordinate 1,416, forward strand.
GCGATGTGGCTAAACAGGAAGGAGATGCTCTCGGTGGAAGGTTTCATAAAAATATTATTATTGATCATTGCTCCATGAGTTGGAGCACTGATGAGTGTGTTTCGTTTTATGCTAATGAAAACACTACGGTGCAATGGTGTATCATTTCTGAGAGTCTTCGCAATTCTGTCCATGGTAAAGGTGCTCATGGCTATGGAGGGATTTGGGGCGGCAAAAATGCTTCCTTTCATCATAACTTGCTTGCCCATCATGATAGTAGAAATGCACGTCTCGGTGAGGAAGCAGGTAAAGCTTTTGCCTTGACCGATTTGACCGATCTAAGAAATAATGTGATTTATAACTGGGGAAGTAACAGTACGTATGGTGGCGAGGGAATGAATGTGAATATTGTGAATTGTTATTTTAAACCTGGCCCGGCTACTATTGCCAACAACTCAACGAGTAAGCAAGGTAGAATTGCTTCCTTTGATAAGAATAAAATAAAGGGTACTGAAGTGTATGATATCTGGGGTAAATTTTACGTTGATGGAAATTATATTGAAGGAAGTACAAGTGCTACCAACGATAACTGGGGCAATGGCGTATTCAATCAATTTCATGGTAGCTACAGTTCATACACATCAACGTGTACAAATTCAAGCGGTGCAACCATCCCTTGTGAATATAAAATTCCTATTACGGAGGCAGATAAAACAGGAATGAAATTGTCATCTCCTCATAATATAAATAACAATGTAACCACTCACACAGCTCTGGTTGCTTATGCACGTGTACTGGATTATGGTGGAGCTTCCTTAGTTCGTGATGCGGTTGATGTGCGTGTTATCAATGATGTGAGAAATAAAACGTATGCACACGAAGGTTCAAATGGCAGTACCAATGGAATCATTGATACCCAATCTGATGTAGGTGGTTGGCCTGAATTGAAAACAACCACAGCACCAGTGGATACTGATGGTGATGGAATGCCTGATGACTGGGAAGTTGTCATGAAATTGGATCCTGCTACAGCGAAACCTAACGGAAAAGATTTAAGTACTGCGTACGATAATGTGGAAGTGTATCTGAATAGTTTAGTGAAGACGATTGTTGAAGAGCAGATTAAATGAGATGAAGGTCAAGTGCATTTTATATGTAAGCATACTGATAACATTGATATGTATTCATAATATCACTGCGCAATCACCAATAGATATTCATTCCTCTATTCCAATCGACACTACATACACCGTTTGGAACACGCATAAAAAGTTAATCAAGCAATATCCTTTTATTAAAGAGCCAGACTCATTTCATGGAGATGTAAAAGTTTTTGAGAATGTATTGTATTTGACTTTTGATGAAACTGCTTTGGGCAAACGTGATTTACATGTTGATGTTTTTATTCCTAACAAAAGCAAGAAGACTTATCCTGCTATTCTATTAGTGCATGGTGGTGGTTGGCGGGCGGGTAATAAAAATCTTAATACACCGATGGCCGAGCGATTAGCCGCTCATGGATACGTAGTAGTTTCAGTTGAATACAGACTTTCGTTGGAGGCAAAGTACCCTGCGGCAATTCATGATTTGAAAGCTGCCATTCGCTGGATGCGAGCAAATGCAAAGAAATATAGCATCGATGAAAAGCATATTGCTATTGGAGGTAGTTCGGCAGGTGGTCAGTTGGCTTCTTTGATTGGAGAAACGAATCATGTTTCTCAATTTGAAGGTACGTTTGGAAATGAAAAATTTTCCAGTGCTGTTCAAGCTGTGATTGATTTGGATGGCCTGCTTGATTTTACGGATGATGAGAGTCTTGCACTAACGCGAACAGAAAACAGTGCTGATGTCTTTTGGTTAGAAGGCTTTTATGAAGATAATAAAACCAAGTGGCATGAGGCCTCTGCATTGCATTGGGTGAATAAGAATTCACCTCCCTTTCTTTTTATCAATAGTTCACAAACCAGGTTTCATGCAGGGTGCAAAGAAATGGTTGATAAACTAAATGAGTTCGGTGTGCATTCTCAGGTTATTAAATTAGAAGATGCTCCACATTCCTATTGGCTTTTTGAACCTTGGCTAACCCCCACAGTTCAATACATGGCAAAGTTTTTGGATGAAGTATTTAAAAATGGTAAATCATGAGATTGATTCAAGTGTGTTTAGTAGCTGTATGTTTGTTGTCGTTTATGCAGCCGTCTAAAAAAATTACAGTTTATCTGATTGGTGATTCTACAATCGCCAATAAATCAGTTTCGACTTATCCTGAAACAGGGTGGGGAATGCCATTTTCAATTTTTTTCGATTCTTCTGTGGTGGTTGACAATCGTGCAAAGAATGGACGAAGTACAAAATCATTTCTTGCCGAAAAATTGTGGCAACCCATCTATGAAAATTTAAAGGAAGGTGATTATGTGTTTATCCAATTTGGGCATAACGATGAGTCGAAAGACAAAGGTGAGCGTTATGCTTCACCTGAGGACTACAAGAAGAATCTTGTGAAGTTTATTTCTGAAACCCGGGCAAAGAAAGCAATCCCGGTGCTTCTTACTCCGGTAACACGAAGAAGATTTAAAGATGGACAAATTCAGGAAACGCATGCTGAATATTCTCCCTTAGTAATGGAAGTAGCAAAACAACAAAACGTTGCTTTCATTGATTTAGATACAAAGAGTAGAGAACTGCTGCAATCTTTTGGTGAAGAGAATTCAAAACTCTTATTTCTTCAGTTAGAGCCGGGTGAACATCCAAACTATCCGGAAGGAAAAATTGATAATACACACTTTAGTGAATTAGGTGCCCGAAAGGTTGCACAGATTGTATTGAATGAAATCAAATCTCAGAAACTTGAATTGGCCAATCACATTGTCAATCCAACAAAGAAATAATCTCTGATGAGAAGAAGAATACTTTTATGCCTGTTAGTTCTGTCATTTAACTGTTCAATGGCTCAGACTGAACAACTTGCGTTTCCTGGAGCTGAAGGGTTTGGAAAGTTTGCAGCAGGAGGCCGGGGAGGTGAAATATTAATTGTAACAAACTTAAATGATGATGGACCGGGTAGCTTTCGCGAAGCAGTCAGGAAGAAGGGACCGCGCACAATTTTATTTTCCGTATCTGGAAATATTGAACTTAAATCTCAATTAAATATTAATAATGACGATGTTACTATTGCAGGTCAATCTGCACCAGGCGATGGTATTTGTATTCAAAATTATCCAGTAGGAGTAAGTGCCAATAATGTGATCATTCGCTTTATGCGATTTCGGTTAGGGGATCTTAGTAAAATTGAAAGTGATGCATTTGGCGGAACTAAAGGAAAAGATCGGATCATACTTGATCATTGTTCGGTCAGTTGGTCTACCGATGAGTGTGCCTCATTTTATTATAATAAAAATTTCACCATGCAGTGGTGTATAGTCTCTGAAAGTTTGAATCAATCAGTTCATGTAAAAGGAAAGCATGGGTATGGTGGAATCTGGGGTGGAGAAGGCGCATCGTTTCACCATAATTTGTTAGCGCATCATACCAGTCGCTTACCACGCTTTAGCGGATCATCCACTACTCCAAATACTGCTGATGAGCTGGTTGATTTTAGAAATAATGTGATCTATAATTGGGAGAGTAATAATGCGTATGGTGGCGAACGCGGAAAGTATAATGTGGTTAACAACTATTACAAACGTGGCCCCGCAACAAAACCAAAGAATCTCTGGATGGTGAATCCAACATCTCCTTTAGGAAAATTTTATATAACAGGAAATTGTCAGGTTGGTGAGGAGGTTATGTCGAAAGACAATTGGAAAGGTGGCGTAAAAGCAAAAGATCTTGATTCTGCTAAAGCAACTAAAGCTTTTCAGGTAATTTCTATTCCCGATCAAAAAGCCGAAGAAGCGTATGAACTTGTACTGAAATTTGCAGGAGCAAGTTTTAAACGCGATGCAGTAGACACTCGCGTTGTAAACGAAGTAAAAACAGGAACAGCTCCCCATGGGAAATCAAAAAACGGAATCATTGATTCGCAAAATGATGTAGGTGGGTGGCCTATACTTAAGTCACTTCCTGCTCTTCAAGATTCTGATACGGATGGGATGCCTGATGAATGGGAAAAGAAAAACAAACTTAATCCTAATGATGCTTCGGATGCCTGGCTTCAAAATAAATCGGGTTATGGAAATCTGGAAACGTACCTCAATGAATTAATTAAGAATATTATAAAGTAATGGGAAAACGATTCGCTATACTGCTTGCAATAGTTCTGATCATTAACTCACCTATCATTGCGCAAAGCAATGTCTCTAAAGTTTGGGTGGCAGATTTAGGCAACGGTAATTACAAGAATCCAATTCTTCATGCTGATTATTCTGATCCTGATGCAGTGCGAGTGGGTGATGACTATTACATGACAGCTTCCAGTTTTGATGCTGTTCCAGGTTTGCCAATTCTACATTCAAAAGATCTTGTAAACTGGTCGCTCATAGGTCACGCTTTAAAACGTCAACCACCATACGATCACTTTTCAAAGACCCAACATGGCAATGGAGTGTGGGCTCCGGCTATTAGATATTACAAGAATGAATTTTACATCTATTATCCTGATCCTGATTTTGGTATTTATCTCACCAAAGCAAAAAATGCAGTGGGTCCGTGGAGTGAACCTGCTTCAACAAGCACAGGTTCACTCCACGGACCCACTGCATTTTTTG
>CAZNRJ010000063.1:6110-14126 GCA_964574945.1 uncultured Ohtaekwangia sp.
GTGCTTGTTGAAGCAGGTAAAGGCTTAATAGATCCTTGCCCTTTATGGGATGAAGATGGAAGAAATTATTTAGCATATGCGTATGCTGGCAGTCGGGCAGGAATAAAAAGTGTACTCGCCATTAAACAATTAAATTCAGAAGGAGATAAAACAATTGATGAAGGTAGAATTGTGTATGATGGCCACGAACTCGATCCAACCATTGAGGGACCTAAGTTTTATAAGCGAAATAACTACTATTATATTTTTGCGCCTGCAGGAGGTGTCTCGACTGGGTGGCAAACAATCCTTCGTTCAAAAAATATTTATGGCCCTTATGAACGGAAAGTAGTGATGGATCAGGGAAATACTTCCATTAATGGACCCCATCAAGGGGCATGGGTAAGTACACCGGGTGGTGAAGATTGGTTTTTGCATTTTCAAGATAAGGAAGCATATGGAAGAGTGGTTCATCTGCAACCCATGAAATGGATTAATGATTGGCCGGTAATTGGTGTTGATAAAGACAACGATGGTAAAGGCGAACCGGTGCTAACGTATAAAAAACCAACTGTTGGAAGTAACTATCCAATAAGTACTCCTTCAGAAAGTGATGAGTTTTCAATGCCTGCGTTAGGTCTTCAATGGCAGTGGCAGGCAAATCCTAAAGCAACGTGGTCTTTTGTTGATGCAACAAAGGGAACATTGCGTTTGTACTCAGAAAAAATTCCTGATGAAGCTAAGAGTTTATGGGATGTTCCAAATGTGCTGATGCAAAAATTTCCTGCTGAAGAGTTTACAGTTACAACAAAACTCAGATTTGTACCCAATCCTAAAATAGAAAATGAGAGAGCTGGCCTGATAATTATGGGACAGAGCTATGCAACACTAGAAATAGTTAACACGAAAGAAGGAATTGTATTACAATCATCCCTTGCAAAAGATGCTGTCAAAGGAAATCAGGAAGTAGCGACACTTATCACCAAACTAACTAACAGTGAAATTTATTTGCGCGTGAAAGTCGCTAAGGGCGCAAAGTGCACTTTGAGCTACAGTTTGGATGGAAATAAATTTATTTCTGTAGGAGAAACTTTTCAGGCAGAAGCCGGAAAATGGATAGGAGCAAAAGTAGGCTTGTTCTGTGTGCGACCGTCACAAACAAATGATTCGGGGTATGCAGAAGTAGATTGGTTCAGGATCGATAAGTAATTCAATATGATTATGAAACGCATCTTATTCTTTCTGTTTTTGATACCTGTAGTAAGTTATACACAAAACTATGATTTTGTAGTCGCTGCTGATGGCTCTGGAAATTATAAAACGGTGCAAGAGGCATTCAATGCAGTTCCTGATTTTAGAAAGAACATCACAACCATATTTTTGAAACCCGGTATTTATAAAGAGAAACTAATTCTAACGGAGTCAAAAACGAATGTGCGCTTAATAGGTGAGGAGGCAACCAAAACTATTATTACTTATGATGACTATGCATCAAAGAAAAATAAGTTTGGAGAAGAAATGGGAACTACCGGGTCAACTACCTTTTATGTATTTGGCGATGGCTTTACCGCGGAGAGTATAACGTTCGAAAATTCTTCAGGTGCCGTGGGCCAGGCAGTGGCTGTGCGTGTTGATGGCGACATGGTTAAATTTATTAAGTGTCGGTTTCTTGGATTTCAGGATACACTTTATCCACACGGAGAAAAAAGCCGACAATATTATAAAGAGTGCTACATAGAAGGCACTGTTGATTTTATTTTTGGATGGTCGACTGCTGTATTTGATAACTGTACAATCTTTTGCAAGGGTGGCGGATATGTAACAGCAGCATCAACATTGCCAACTACCGCACATGGTTTTATTTTTAGAGACTGCAAGATCACGGGAGATGCACCGGTAAACAGTTTTTATTTAGGCCGCCCCTGGAGACCCGATGCTAAAACGGTTTTCATCAATTGTTTTTTAGACAAGCACATTAAACCCGAAGGCTGGCACAACTGGGGTAAACCCGATGCCGAAAAGACAAGTTATTATGCAGAGTATAAATCTACCGGCCCCGGTGCCCACGCAAAGCAACGCGTTGCATGGTCACATCAATTGACTGACGAACAGGTTAAAGATTATTCTCTGGAAAAAATCTTTGGTGATTGGAAAGTAAACTAACACCATGCCGTTCTCAAAAAAGAAAACTGTTGTGTACGTGCATCGACCTGTGATAATTAAAATGAAGAAGATAGTATTGAAAAATGTATTGATGATAGTAATGTTTACCGTGTTATGCAGTGCATCTCCACGGGTGGCTTCTCCTGTGGTTATCTATTTAATAGGAGATTCTACGGTGGCCAATTACGCTGATAACTATGATGAAGGAAAGGACTATTTTAAAACCAGGTATCCTGTAACAGGATGGGGACAAGTGTTCCAACAGTCTTTTATCGGTGTATCAGGTTCTGATTTTCCGACTTTGTTTAAGTCAGATAGTATACGGGTAGACGATCGGGCACGTGGTGGCCGTAGCACAAGAACATTTTTTCAAGAAGGAAGATGGCGCGCGGTTTATACTAACCTGAAGAAAGGAGATATTGTGATGATGCAGTTTGGGCACAACGATGGATCCGAAGCGCATCCCGATCGTTATGTTACAATCGAAGGATACAAAGAGTTTCTGCGATTATTTGTAAAGGAGACAAGAGAGAAAAAAGCGATTCCTATTATACTAACTCCTGTAGCAAGAAATTACCCATGGAAAGATGACCATTTAGAAAATGTGCACGGAGCATACCCACAAGCAGCCCATGAAGTGGCAAAAGAGTTAAATACCTATTTTATCGATCTCAATCAATTATCGATGGATGCGTTTAGTGAAAAAGGAAAGGAGTATGTTACAGACCACTATTTTATGAACCTTCCACCAGGCAAATATGAAGCCTATCCCGAAGGTCAGAAAGACAATACACACTTTCAAACGGAAGGAGCTAAAGTAGTTGCTGGTTTGGTCTTTGAAGCAATGAAAACCCTAAAATAGGAATGTGATTCATAGATATGTAGTTTTCTCTGAAGATTCAAATGTATTTCAAATCCTACAATGATACCCCGCGTTTCCACGGAATGAAATCATCTTGATTAAGGGCAACAGCTTTTGGTTTTATGTTACCGCTTGCCACCTCAATAATAAAATCAAGAATTTGCTCACCCATTTGCTCAATGGTTTTCTCCCCTGAAATCACCGGACCACAATCTATATCAATGATGTCGGGCATTTTTTTTGCCAGCTTCGTGTTTGAAGAAACTTTTATTACCGGACTAATCGGATTGCCGGTAGGTGTACCTAAACCCGTGGTAAACAACATCACGTTGGCACCTGATCCGGCCATAGCCGTTGTGCTTTCTACATCGTTACCCGGTGTGCATAATAAATTTAATCCGGGCTTGGTCACGTATTCAGTATAATCCAATACATCAGCTACAGGTGAGGTGCCGCCTTTCTTGGCTGCTCCTGCCGATTTCATGGCATCGGTAATCAAACCATCTTTAATATTTCCGGGTGATGGATTCATATCGAAACCAGAGCCAGCAGCAACGGCTGCGTTGGAGTAGGCACGCATTAGTTTAGTAAACTTAGTCGCAATGGTATCATCGGTTGTCCGATTGATCAATTCTTGTTCAACACCACATAGCTCAGGGAATTCTGACAAGATTGTTTTGCCGCCAAGCGCCACAACCAAATCTGAAGTATGACCGATAGCCGGGTTGGCTGATATACCGGAGAATCCATCCGAACCACCACACTCAAGTCCAACTACAAGTTTACTTAATGGGGCCGGCTTGCGCGATTCTTTGTCAGCCTCCATCAAAGCAAGAAAAGTTTGTTTGATTGCTTGAGCCAACAATTCATTTTCAGTGCCTTCCTTTTGTTGTTCTAAAATGATCAATGGCTTTTTGAAATCATTATTGAGTGCAGCTAATTTATTTCTTAGGATTTCGGGTTGCGCATTCTGGCACCCCAAGCTGAGTACCGTTGCCCCCGCCACATTTGGATTATTAATATACCCGGCAAGCAAAGCACAAAGTGCTTCTGAATCCTGGCGTGTGCCACCACACCCACCTTCATGGGTTAAGAATTTAATTCCATCCAGGTTGTTGAAGATTTTAGATTTCCCGTTGGTTTGATTTGCATTTAATGTGAGCGATTCAATGCCGGCTTTGTTCCCGGCTTTATAAAATTGAACCAGTTCATGTACATAATCTTTGTAGGCGTTGTGTTTGCCAAAACCCAGCTCTTCTTCAAATGCCTGGCGGATTACATTTACATTTCTGTTTTCACAAAACACAAGAGGAACTACAATCCAGTAATTGGCAGTGCCCACTTGTCCATCGGGGCGGTGAAAGCCCATAAAGTTTCTGCTTTTCCAGTTTTCTATCTCAGGAGCTTTCCAATTAAATGTGGCATTGCGCCCACTGTATTGAGCCGACTGGTGTTTTACATTATGAGTTCCGATGGCCCCGCCTTCCGGGATCAGTTCTACAGCCTTGCCTACCAGCAATCCGTACATTCTTATTTCATCTTTCGGATTCATAACCTGCGGCACAAATTTGTGCTTGGCCGGGATGTCATGAACCAACGTTATGGACTTGCCATCGTACTCTATTTTGTCACCGGCTTTTAAATCGGTAAGGGCGACCAAAACATTGTCGGAGGGGTGAATTTTAAGGAATTTCTTTGCCATATAAATATTTGACTAATTTGAGCAATCGATTGCGCAAGTTACAGGTTTTACCCTAAATTTGAACTTATTGTTTGTACTTAAATAAATTATATTTTAATCATTTCAATTGATGGTTCTTAACCCACATTTCCCGCCCCCTTGCTTTTTTATTGAGATGTGTTTGCAGAAGTTTAATGTATAGAAAATAACAGGTAACAATTAACATAAAGATGAAAAACAAAGTTTTAACATTCGGTGAAATTATGCTCAGGCTGGCAACACCTGGCTATCTTAGATTTGGTCAAGCTACAGAATTTGAAGCCTCTTATGGAGGTGGCGAAGCAAATGTGGCTGTCTCCCTTGCGAACTATGGTATCGCGGCCAGTTTTGTGACCAGCTTGCCAAAAAATGATTTAGGCGATGCCGCTATATCTTCTTTAAAATCACTGGATGTTGATACCTCGTTGATTACCCGGGGCGGAGATCGGATAGGTGTTTATTATTTGGAAGCTGGTGCGGTGAGCCGCGGAAGCAAAGTAATTTATGACCGGGCAGGCAGTTCATTTGCCAAATTGAAAAAAGGATCGATCGATTGGGACAAAGCCTTTGAAGGAGTTACATGGTTTCACTGGACAGGTATTACGCCTGCGGTATCCGAAGGAGCTGCGGATGTTTGTTTGGAAGCGTGTGAAGCTGCATCTAAAAAGGGAATTACAGTTTCCACCGATTTGAATTTTAGAAACAAATTATGGAAGTGGGGAAAGCCTGCCGGAGAGGTGATGGAAAAACTGGTTGCTCATTGCGATGTTATTTTAGGAAATGAAGAAGATGCCGAAAAAGTATTCGGTATCAAACCTGAAGGCTTCGATGTAAAATCAGGGCATGTGGAAGGAGCTGCGTATGAATCAGTGGGTAAACAATTGATGGCTAAATTTCCTAAAGCGAAAAAAGTAATCATCACATTGCGTGGCTCAGTGAGTGCAAGCCACAATTCATGGTCGGGTGTGTTGTGGGATGGAAAAAAATTAATTGAAGCGCCTACTTACCAGATTACACACATTGTTGATCGCGTGGGTGGCGGAGATTCTTTTATGGGCGGTTTGATCTATGGATTAATAACGTATCCTAAAGATGATCAGAAAGCATTGAATTTTGCGGTGGCTGCTTCATGTTTGAAGCATACGATAAAAGGCGACTTTAACCGGGTAACTGTTGATGAGGTTGAAAAATTGATGGAAGGTGATGCTTCCGGCCGCGTTTCACGATAACTTGTGCCTAAGGCGTCTGTGACGCCTGTTTCGTTGTGTAATTCCAATTATTAATGATGTATTTTATTTCTATAACCTGATGGCAACTTTTTCAATTGATTCTATACAACAGGCGATGCGTTCGTCTGGAATGATTCCGGTTTTTTATCATGCTGATGTGGAAACAGCTAAAGCCGTGCTCGATGCCTGCTACAAAGGCGGGGTGCGTGTTTTTGAATTTACAAACAGGGGTGAAAATGCATTTCAAGTCTTCACTCAATTATTAAAACATGCTGAGCAATATCCTGACTTGATGATGGGCATTGGTACCATCATGAGTGGTGAAGTCACACAAAAATTTTGCGATGCGGGCGCTCACTTTATTGTATCACCGATACTGAAAAGTGAAATGGCAACCGTATGTCATAAAAACAATAAACTTTGGATACCCGGTTGTGCCACGTTAACTGAAATCGTAACAGCCAAAGACTTAGGTGCTAAGGTGATTAAAATTTTCCCGGGTTCAGTGTTAGGCCCTGGCTTTGTTTCATCGATTATGCCTGTAGTACCCGGATTGCAATTGATGCCTACGGGCGGGGTTGAACCTACCGAAGCAAATTTATCGGCCTGGTTTAAAGCCGGAGTAGTTTGCGTGGGGATGGGCTCGCAGTTGATTTCAAAAGATATTATCGAGACAAAGAATTGGGCAAAACTTGAGCAAGGAGTAAAAGATGCTTTGTCAATCATCAAAGCGATTAAAAAATAGAAATGAGGTTTAGCAAGCAGCAGATCGTGAGTGGTATGAAAGGGGCAGGAATTGTTCCGCTGTTTACCCACGATAATCCTGACGATGCCCAACAGGTGTTGGAAGCTGCTTACCGTGGGGGAATCCGCATCTTTGAATTTACCAATCGCAAGGAAAACTCATTTGAAGTTTTTTCGCACCTGCTTACCGTGGCAAAAAAATATCCTGATCTTATGCTGGGCATTGGTACGATTATGGATAAGGCAACAACAAAAAAGTTTCTTGATGCCGGGGCAGACTTTATTATCTCGCCCATCTTAAAGTTAGAGATGGCTGAGGTGTGTAACGAATATGATGCGTTATGGATTCCGGGCTGCGCCACATTAACAGAAATAGTTGCGGCAAAAGATCATGGTGCTGAGATTATTAAATTATTCCCGGGATCGATTTTAGGCCCCGGCTTTGTTTCGTCCATCATGCCCGTGGTTCCGGGATTGCAACTGATGATCACTGGCGGTGTAGAGCCCAATGAAAAAAATCTTACGCAATGGTTTAAGGCAGGCGCAGCCTGTGTGGGCATGGGATCACAATTATTCACGAAAGAAATTTTGGCGCAAAAAAATTGGTCATTGCTTCAACAGACCGTGACCGAATGCTTGGCGATTGCAAATAGAGTAAGAAAGTAACTTTTAGTATTAGTTTAATTTTAACCCACTCAGCTTGGAAAATTTAAAGAATACAAATCAGCCCATCGGGAAATACAGATGGACCATTTGTGCCCTTGTGTTTTTTGCCACTACTGTTAACTACCTCGACAGACAAGTGTTGAGCTTGCTTCAACCGCGATTAGAAGAAATTTTTGGTTGGACAAATACCGATTACGCAAACATCACAGCTGTCTTTCAATTCACGTATGCTATTACCATGCTGTTTGTTGGCCGGTTGGTGGATAAGCTCGGTACGCGCTGGGGATACAGTGTAGCCATCATTGTTTGGTCTGTGGGTGCATTGGTTCATGCGCTTGCTATTCCCATTGGCGAAGGTCTTTCTACCGTGTTGGGTTGGGTGGGCATTACCACGTTTTCTGTTTCAGTATTAGGGTTTATGTTTTCACGGGCAGTGCTGGCATTTGGCGAGTCGGGAAACTTTCCGGCTGCGATCAAAGCAACTGCAGAATATTTTCCGAAACATGAGCGCTCTTTTGCGACCGGTATTTTTAATTCGGGAACGAACATCGGGGCGATACTTGCGCCCCTTACTGTGCCCTGGATTTACAGGCATTGGGGTTGGGAGGCAGCGTTTATTGTAGTTGGCACCATTGGATTTGTTTGGTTGGCGT
>CAZNRJ010000064.1:0-11279 GCA_964574945.1 uncultured Ohtaekwangia sp.
CAAACGAGACCCGCAATCTCTACTACTTAAACTGAGATTCCGGGTCGCGCCAGTTTTTGATTTGATATCAGATCAATTCAGTAAGGTTATTGCTTTAAGTCAATTCAGTAAGCTTGCCCGGAATGACATTTCAATTTTCTTTGACTTTGAGATAAGCTTAATTTAGGTGTCAGACACTTCAAAGTGTCAGACACCTGGGCCTGGTAGGCTTAATTCACATCCAACAATTCTATTTCAAAAATCAGGTTGGAATTTTTTGGTATGACAACTATGCCACTGGCATCCTTAAGGTCGTTAGGGCCGTAGCCGTAGCCTGAAGGAATATAAAGCGTGGCCCTGGTTCCTTTTTGTAAATGAGGTATAGTAGTTTGAAAGCCCAAAATAAGACCGTATAGGTAAGTTTCCAGAAACTTGGCTTCAATATTTTCGGAGGTATCAAATACTTCACCTGTACTTAAAAATTTTGCCGTGTACTTTATCTTAATCACGCTGCTTAACGTTGGTTTAACGGCATCAACAGGCCCGGCTTCATCAATGGTGTACCGCACTCCTTTCGGTTCCTTAATAACCATTGGAGTAATATCCCACATTTCCAGTGAATCATCAATCACCATTAAATCGGATGCAAGCCTGGTTTGATCTACATTTTGAAGGGCATTTTCAAGAAATTGCTCGGGGGTAATGGGATCTTCAACATTTTTGTTCAAACATCCCGAAAGGAAGAAAATTGAAGTAATAAAAAAAACGAATAAGCCGACCTTAACTGACATGGTATTTAATTGAATTCTCATAATTAATAGTAAATAAAGTATGTGTTAGTGTTTAGACACACTAACGACATAAAAAGTTTAAGTGCTTGAAATTTTTATTGTGAGCCCGTGACTTGCGGAAGCACTGTTTCTAACGATTAAGCAGGGATTTAATTGTCTCAGAAACCGGCTTATTCAACTCAACTTTGTGCACCGTTGCCTGGATTTGATTAGTTGAGTTTGTCCGGCTGCCGGTAGTCTCAATATTAATCGCAGAAAAATCAGAATATGAATTACCCGTTTTCTTAAACGTTTGCGCAAGCACAGGCAAAGGGGCTCCGTCTTGATCCCATGCATTGATATTGCTTAGGGTATAAGCGGCATTAAAAATATTTCGGTTAGCTGCCGGCTCAAAAGCCCCATTCAGGAATTCAGCAAAAGTTACCCGGAAATTCATTGGGTCTTTTGATCCCTCGTAATAATTATAACTCAGCCCATAGGTAGCATCAGCGAGAATTGCATTAGGCAGAAAAATAATCTCAGGAGATGAGAAGGAGGGTGTTGTGGAGCTAAGATTAGAAATTACCAAATTTCCGGTGGTTGTACTTGGTACCCAAAAGAACATATCCATATCTACGTCAGTATAGGCAGGGGATGCTCCTACTCCCCACTCCAGCACAACGGCCATTCCATCCTCCTGCTCAATTGTAATCTTCAACCGGTCGTCACGCGTGATTTCTATCAAGTCGCTGTTTACACTTTCTATTTGAATGTCTATTAACTCGTCATCCTCAACATCCAGGTCGGAGTATAATTTAATCTCAATCTTGCCAACTGTTTCGCCCTTAAGGATTTTTACACTCAAATAATCGCCTATTATTTCATAATCGTATGCATTGTTTCCTGCAGCCACTTTTTCAACCGCATTGCCAGCGAGGGAATAAACAACCTTTATGTCCTCAGAAAATGCTTTATCGAGGATAACCTCCACCTCAATAAGCTCATCGGCCTCATTCACGGTAAGTGTCTTGAGCGCAAAAGACAAGTTTGGCTTTACAAATGGCTCATCCTCCTTGCAGGAGAACAGCACAAAACAGGACGTTAACAACAACCCTATCGATAATCCAACAACAACAAATTTTCTCATCACTATTATATTTTAGATCAATTTAACATTAAATCCCGAGATATTATTTACTTTTTCCTGCAAACATAATCACAATACTTGTCGCAATCGCTCAAAAATCCCGTAGGGATGATATTTTTATAGAATACCAATCTAATAAGGGCAGCAAAACCCCGAAGGGGTGTCACTCCTTCGGAGTTTGGATACTGAATTATGAAATTTCTATAATCATTTCAGCCCTTCGGGCTTACGAGTTGTGAAAATTGAAGTGCACCCGTTCATTCATATTTCAATACGTCAACCATTTTTTAGTAACCACCTTTTCCCCCAGCTTTATCTTAACCAGGTAAACACCTGCCTGCAAGTGAGGGCCACTATCAACTTCTACATCCAGTTTGCTATTGTATTTCCAAACACTGACAGGAGCAGCAACGGAGTGACCCGTAATGCTAAAAAGCTGAATAGAAACCTTTCCTGTATATGAGTTTTCAAGAACAACATTCAATTTACCTGCACCCGGATTGGGGTACAGATCAATGCCTTCTTTAAAACTCTCTTCTTCAATGCCAACAATATTTTCGTAGACATAAATGGTAGTGGTTGCTGTCTCGTTGCACAGTGGCAACCCTGAACCTGTTGTTGTATACGTTGTTGTTTTTACAGGCTTAACGATAAGTTGCGGCCCTGCTACATTATTGATTGCCCCATCATTGGAATTCCAGACAAAAATACTGGCTCCCTTACCGTTTAATATAACTTCTTCCCCCGGGTTTACGATCAGCTTAGATGCTGAGACCTGTACCGATGGATTAACACCCACGATCGGTTTAATATCCATTGCAATGTTTGCCCCAAGCGCAGTCGTGTATTTGTCCCATACACCGTTTTGGTTTTGAAGCCAGGACGTTGAGTTGGTAGCTTCACCATTAGCTGAAGAAACAAGGGCTAATGAATCGCCACCCGTATAATTTAATTCCACACCGATATGATACGGCCTGCTAAATACAGGGGTCTCCCTGTCAAACACAATGGAAGTGGGCCGGTTAGCTGCTACATCCTCTGCAATCTGCTTAAGCAAAACTACTTTTTGTTCCACTATGCTGCCGGGCCCATTTTGTAAACCCCGTGCATTCCAAACCGTAATGGTAGCGGTTGCATCTTCGCGTGTTGAATAAACCATGCCAAAGGTTAACTCCACACCACTTACGTACTCATAGCCCTGAACATTGCCAAAAAATTCAGAAACCGCTTTCGTCTTTAAGCTATTATGACCCGTTAAGTATCCAGTGTAAGCTCCGAAACTTGCAAGCTTAATAACAGAAGGCGTATAGGTGACTTGAAAGTTTGTGGCGTCACTGCATAATCCTTCTTCGGACACTGTTATGTATCCCGCTATTTCAAGCGGTGCAGAAGAACCCAATGAATTTGTAGCCACAAGGGTCACTTTATAAACTCCTGGGATGGAATATTTCAATTTTGGATTGCGTGCTGTTGAAGTATTTGGATCCCCGCCTTCAAATGTCCAACTCCATGACGTAGGGAAATTTGTAGACAGGTCTGTAAAGTTTACTTCGCCACCCAATAATACTACCTGCTTATCCGAAGAAAAATTTGCGGTTGGCACATCCGCTACCTGCGGGCTGCAAAGATTTGCGTCAGCCAGAGTTTTCCTTCGGGGGCTCAGCTCCATCACGGCACGCATCCTGGTTTTTTGGCCATTGGTAAATATATTCATACAAGCATCGTCTGAATAGTCCATATAGTTTTGCACCATGGCAGGGGTTACACCATCGCATGCTAACTTATTTGTAGGACAACCCCGGCTTAGACTTTCCACCAGGGGTGTATCAGAAGCAAAATCATCTGAATTGGGGGCACAACTATTGTTATCTCCCCAAATATGCCGAAGGCCCAGCCAATGCCCGGTTTCATGTGAGAGTGTTCTTCCTTTATTATAAGGTGGAGCTTGATTCGGGAATCCGTTGCCAAACGAAGTGTATTGAACCACAACTCCATCAGTAGAAGCAGGACCCTCCGAAGCATTCAACCCACTTAACCCTGATTGATCAGGAAACTGTGCATAGCCCAGCAGGTTCGAATCAACTCCTCCAAATTTTAGCGTCCACACATTATAGAAAAGATTGGGATTCCATATTGTGGTGGGCTTCAATTGATTTTCGATTTCACTGCGTGTCCACGTTGCTTTGTTTCCATTATAGCGATGAATGCCCGGCTCAGCAAGTGCGATGCCGTTTTGATCAACCGGAGAAAGGCAAAATTCTATTTCGATATCTGCACCCACCGGACTGGTGTTGTAGCCGGGTGTCCCTAATTTTTTTCTGAAATCTTCATTGAGCACTTCAATCTGAGATTGAATTTGTGCCTGGCTGATATTTAAGCCTGACCCTACCGCTTCGCCATTATGCACAACATGCACAATAATAGGTAAGGTTAAAACAACCGCTTGCGTTCTCCCCCCGGCAGCTTCGCGCAACCGTATCTCACTGATTTTTCTTTGAAGCGCTATTTCAAATTCATCCAAGGAACCACGTTGAGGAAATTTTGCCCGGTTAATGCTATCCTGCTCCATGGTGGCACAGGGTTGCACCTGACTTGTTGCAAGGTGAACAGTCGCTATAAAAAAGAATAAAAAAATAAAAACTCTCACACCCATGATCATCAATCTTCGCTTACTACATCAAAATGAATGCGGTAACTACTTGTATTTGCTTCGTCTAAAAAAATTTCAAGCACCATTTCACTTTTATCTACCTCACGCACAATAAAAGGCAATGTTCTGTCCACCACAAAGAAAGGCAGCAGCATTGTTAGAGTCGCGCTCGCATTGTTAAATGTCCATACATCTTCAATCACATTCTGCTCTGCCGCGCTGCATTTGTTTGAACCTGTCATCGCCTTAAACAAGTGGCCGGTAGCGGCAAAGAACGTATACCTGTCATCGGCTGCGCAAGCAAGTGTAAAGCGATCAATGACTTTACCATCTAATGTCTCTTCAAGAATTTTTATCTTCCATGTTTTGCTGTTTTCACCTGTAAAAAATTTGGAGTATGTATAGGGTGTAGGTACTATTTCTTCGGAGCAACTATTAAAGATCACCAACACAGCTAACAGAAAATAAAGTAAGAATCTTTTCATATTCATTAATTAATCCGGCAAATAGGTGATGGTAACTTGGGGCTGATTCTCAAAATCAACCAGTATAATCGTAAATATTATGTTCCGTGTTAGGGGATCAACAACACCCGAGCCCCGAATGGTAGCCAGGGTGTCGTCAATATTCTCTTCCTCTTGTTCAGGAATGGTTAATGTATTATCGCCATTGTCAATAAATTTCAAATCCATTTCGACACTGGAATTAAATACATTGATGTTCCAATTCGAAAGGATGTAATTTTCACAATCATTACTGGTAATAGAAATATCAGGTACTTGCACCGATCCGCGCTGGCCAATATACGTGCCTCCTAAAATACAATCGTCAATAATTGTAAGGGTGTAGGCGTTACCAATCGCGCTTTCGCCCTGGCCAATCTGAAGGGTTCCGCTAACAGACTCCAACGTAAATACCACATCCTGGCTTCTGATAATATTATTGGCATTGTTGATCAACTTAACCTTGATCGTACCAAAATATTCACCCTTCTTCACAGTGACTTTACCGGGTTCACCCACAATCGTATAATCAATCCCTGCCCGTGCAGAGCCGGATATTTTATACGAGATCACAACATCTTCTTCTACGGTGGGCGATGCTACCTGAACTTCAATATCAATCTCCTTGCTGAAACTTTCTTTTACGCTCAAGGCCGATTCTGAAAACCGGACAAAGTAAGGGCCTGTAAAAATGATCCGTTCCGTTTCGCACCCAGCGATCACAATCAAAGTAAGAATTATCAATATGGAGAATACTCTTTTCATTGTTTCAATAGCCCGGGTTTTGATTTCCCGCCAAGGCAGGGTTGTTTAAAATTTCGCGCTGTGGTATGGGCCATAGTTCATACGCGTCTTTCCAATTTGATGAGAAGGCGCTCATCACTGCCTTTGCGCGACCCGTGCGCACGAGATCATACCAGCGATGCCCTTCAAATGCCAGCTCAACCCTGCGTTCATCTTCAATCAACTGAACAAGCTGGCTTTGACTTGCCGAAGTTATAAGCGGTGCCTTCGCCCGCGCACGAAGTACATTCAAATCATCGCGGGCGCCCGTAGTATTGTTTTGCTTACTTCGGGCCTCAGCCCGAATCAGGTACATTTCGGCCAGCCGGAATACTACTACATTATTATTGTCTTCGTCAGCCGTTCCATACTTAGCCACCGACCATCCGTTGTCACTTCCTTTCAGGTTATTTGAATTAAAAGAAATAGATGTAAAGCGTTCACCCGATTCAACAGAGGCCAGCGCTACTACAACCTGGTTGGAAGGAATGATTTCCCTTCTGCCAACAAAAAGATTATTTAACCCAATGCTTCCGTTCGTTCCGGGGTCATCGGCAAGGGTATAACCCACTTCAAAAATTGCTTCAGCAGTAAAGTCTTTGATGACTAAGTTTTCAAACTTTGGTTCTAATTGATATTGATTGGAATTAATTATGCTGGTTGCATAACTCTCAGCCTGGGCATTGTTGCCGAGATACAGGTAATACTTTGCCAACGCTGCGCGTACGGAATTTGTGTTAACAAACGCAGCGTTAGATGAAGCACCCGGCACCATAGCAAGCGCTTCCGTATAATCATCCAAAATAAAATCAAGGATTTCGCTTTCCGATGCACGGGCAATGTTCCGATTGACATCGATGGAGATGTCGGTTACTTTGGGCACGCCTCCAAATGAATAGAGTGCAACAAAATAAGCATAGCCGCGAAGAAAATGAGCAGTTCCTAATACCTTATTGCGCTGGGCGGCAGTAACACCCGGCACTTGTGGCAGGCGCTCAATAATAAAATTAGCCAGGTAAACCGTATTGTAGATACTGCCCCAAAGGGTTGCTACCGATGCGTTGGCCGAAGTAATTTGTTTCGTTCCTAATTCCCTGTATTGAGTAAACGTGCCATTGTTAATTAACATGTCGGCCGTACAATCACCTGCAATTACTGCAGCAGGAATAATAGGACGGAACGAACTGTACAATCCAATCTCAACATTAGGGACATCTTTTGGTTCATTCAGCACCACATCATCGGTAAGCAAATCGATAGGTTCCGGTTCCAGCAAATCAGAACAACCGGTTGCCAGGAAAAACAAGATCAGCGGAATATGTTTAATGAACTTTTTCATTTCAGTACAGCATTTATTCCTATCGTAATCGTGCGCACCTGGGGCAACGTAAAGAAATCAATTCCCTGGGCGGATGTGGATCCATCCAACGTACTTACTTCAGGATCGGAGCCGGAGTATTTTGTTAAGGTCCATAAGTTGGTACCAGATACATAGACTCTCAATTGTTCAAACATTGCTTTGTTTGCAATTTTAGTTGGCAGGTTATAGCCAAAACTTAAATTCTTCAAGCGCAGGTATGAAGCATCTTCGAGTAAGCGGTTGCTATGTAAATTATTTAATGTGCTGTTCAGCTCGTAGCGCGGAATATCCGTAACATCACCCGGCTTTTGCCATCTTCGTAAAGCATCCACCGATTGATTGGTTTGGATATCGCCACCCATGTTGACAAGCGAAGCTTTTGAAAAATTCAGCACTTTATTCCCAACCGAAAAATTAAAGAATATGGAAAGATCAAATCTTTTATAGGTCACCCGATTGGTAATCCCGCCAATCAATTTAGGCTGGGCATTTCCAATCACCATGGCATCGGCATTCGTAATCGCACCGTCTTTATTAAGGTCTTCATACATGGCATCGCCCGTAGCCGGGTTAACTCCCAAGTAATTCAATCCCCAAAATGACCCGAGCGGTTCGCCTTCCTTTATAATGTTTGTTGCATCAACGCCTTCGCCCGAATACCCTCTGTATAATGGAATGGAGTCTGCGAGAAATAATACTTTGTTCAGGTTGCGCGAGACATTCAAGGAAGTCGTCCATTTAACCGCCTTATCAATATTCACCGAGGTAAGCGTTACCTCAATTCCTTTGTTTTCCATTTCGCCAATGTTATCGGCAATACCACCAAAGCCGGTTGTTAATGGATACGGACGGGTAAGCAACAGGTCTTTTGTCTTATTATAATAAACATTGAATATTGTTTGCAGGCGTCCGCTCCACAAACCTACATCAACACCTGCATTCAGTTCTTGCGTTGTCTCCCACTTAATATTAGGATTGGGTACGTTAAGAGGCACCACACCTGAGCTTCCGCTATAGGTTGCCGTTCCCCATTTGCCCAGGAAATTAAAGGCCCCGATCCGCTCATTACCCGTTAAGCCAAAACTACCTCTAAGTTTCAGGTCATCAATAATTGAGGATTTAAAAAAACTCTCTTGAGAAATTCTCCACGCTGCAGACAGTGCAGGAAAGTAGCCAAACCTATTATTTTGCCCAAAGTTTGACGATCCATCTGTTCGAAAACTTGCCGTTACCAAAATCCGATCATCATAATCATACCGGGCTTCCGTAAAAAAAGATAAGATTGAATGCGGAGGTTCTTTGTAGGAGAAGCCATTGTCGACAATACCTGCTGATTGGATATAGGTAAAATCATCGCTGGCAAACAAACGGCCTTGGGCATTTCCGCCCGTAGCAAAACTCTGATATAACTCCGAACCGGCCACTACATTTAACTTATGCCTGGTGGCAAATTCCGTGTCGTACGAAAACGTAAGGTAAGAGTCAACATTAGTGTACGTATTTGCCGAGAAGACACCATATCCTTGTCCGCCTACGCTGGGCAGAAATCCTCCAATGGCAGTTTGTGAACTCTCATATTGATCCTCTGTAACGTTGTTATAATCCAAACTTGTTTGAGCTTTAATTCTTAAGTTAGGTTTTACCTGGTATGTTAGATTGAGGTTAGCAAGCGCCTTTGCCGTGATCGTATTGAAGCGCGGAAGTAACGCCTGCCCCACCGGATTAAAATTGGGAAACCCTGCATAGAGCGCAGATGACGGGCCCACTAAAAAACCATCCTCATCATAAGGAACATTATAGGGCAGGCTTTTTACAGCACCCGAGTAAACGCCATCCAAAAAATTATCGCCCTTCACCCGTTTGTTGAGGGACCGCGAAAGCGAAATACTGGTAGATGCCGAAAGTTTAGAAGTAAGTCTTTGATCCAGGTTTAAGGTAAACCCGTAGCGTTGAAACTTATTATTGAGCTGAACGCCTTCTTCTTCCCTGAAATTTCCGCTGATATAAAATGTTGTGTTCTCATCGCCACCGGCTGCCGATAGCTGATACTGCTGCATGATGCCCGTGCGCAACACTTCATCCTGCCAATTTGTATTAACCGCATCGGTTACACCTTTTATCAATCCAAAGCCATCGGGGTTTTCACCGGCATTGGTTACTGCTTCCTGTTGCAATTCCAATAATTGGGAAGCCCCGAGCAGGTCTAATGTTTTTACAGGATCAACAATACCCCGTTGCACATCAAATGAAATTTTTGTTTGTGCATTCTTACCGCGCTTGGTAGTAATAACAATAACCCCGTTGGAAGCGCGCGATCCGTACAGCGCTTTCGCGGATGCATCGGACAGTACGGTATACGTTTCAATATCATTAGGATTTAAGAGTGAAAGCGCATTATCACTTTGCCCTCCAAAACTTCTTGCTCCAAGAGCGCCCGTTTCCACGGGAATGCCATCAATAATCACCAACGGGCTGTTGCTGGCAGAAATAGAAGTAGCTCCTCTAATACGAATTGCTACTCCTCCACCCGGGGTTCCGGAAGATTGAGTAACCTGCACCCCGGCCACCTGCCCCTGCAGGGCCTGGTCAAGGCCGTTCACTGAAATAGTTTTCAGGTTATCGGCATTAACCGTTGAAACGGCACCGGTTATATTTCTTTTTATGATGGAAGAATATCCCACCACTACCACTTCATCAAGCTCGCTGGCCGATTCTTCCATCCTAATCACAACCGAGGTTTGGCCGGTATAAAGCAGTTCCTGCGTTTTATATCCAATGAATGAAAAGACAAGCGTTGAACCCGGTTCAATAGCAATAGAGAAATTACCATTAATGTCGCTTATGGCACCCGATGAAGTTCCCTTTATAGAAACATTCACTCCCGGCAGGCCTTCCGGCTCAGTGGGTGAAATAATCCTGCCCGTTAACTGCTGCGATTGGGCAGACGTGAAAGAAAAAATCCCTATAAAAATTAATACGTAAAATTTCCCCATTTGCTCACAAAACCATTCCTACCAAATGTAAAACTTAAAAATATAAGTTCCTGCAAGGTCTTAAATGGTAACATCAAAAAAAAAGACAAAATACCCCATTCTGTCGGTGTTTCAGTATTTTTCAAACAAGTCGATTCATTTGAAGCAATCTTATCAGGTTAAAATGCTTCACCAGGCAGTGGTTCTTCCGGCTTTTATCTTCATGGACATTAAGGCAATAAAAAACTCACAGTAATACCGTGAGTTTTACATGCAGGGAGAACCCAAACAATTGCCCAGATTATTTTTTTATCAATTTCAAAATTGCTTCCTGGTTCTTCACTATCAAATCCAATGTTTTTTGATTTTTAAGAATAGAGTTTTGGTTTTTGATAATCGTGCGCTGGTTTGTAAGTATGGAGTTTTGATTTTGCTTCAACGACTTTTGGTTATCAACAATGGCTTTCTGGTTTGTTTTAATTGTTGACTGGTTTTTCAGGATAGAAGCCTGGTTGCTTTTGATTACTCCCTGGTTGCTTATTACAGGGTTGGATTGTGTGGCCATAGTTATCGGGTTTAGTTTAGTGGTTATTAAATCTTGTTTAAAGATATGGAATTTTAGCGCAAGGCTAAATTGTTTATTTATTTTGTTTACAATAATTTATTGCCTTCTGATATTGGTAATCTTTGAGGTATCAATAGGTGCGGGCACAATTACTTCAGGCAGGAACGCACGCTCTATAAGTTCATTCATGGCAATGGGTTTAGTCAGAAGTCCCATTTTTATTCCCATGTCCTGGATCATCTGGAGGTCAGTGTCCGTGGGGGTCAGGTTAATATAACTCACGCGTTTGGGGTCGGATGTAAGCACATAGTTCAACACTTTTTCATCCTGGCGATAATAAGGCGCTACTAATTTTGCCGCTTCCTCCCGGTGGGTTTCGGCCCAGGCTCCCGACTCGGCAATACCCCTAACCAGGTCAAATACAATTTCCGGATTATTTGTTATGAGGTCTTCGTGCACTACCAATGCACACGAAATAAAATTAGGCCAGATATCCCTGGCATAGTAAAGCACCCGGCCAATGCCATCCAGTTCAGCTTTGGCACAAAAT
>CAZNRJ010000064.1:11289-14072 GCA_964574945.1 uncultured Ohtaekwangia sp.
CACCTACAAAATATCCGTCAATAGCGCCCGCTGCCAATGAGGTGGGCATATCAGGAGGCGGCAGCACGATAAAGGTAACATCCTCAGGCTGCATGCCGTAATCATTCATAAGCTTGTTAAACACAAAGTGCTGGTTACTGTACAAACTGGGAACCGCTACTTTTTTACCCTTAAGATCTGCAAGGCTTCTGATCTTGCTGTTTTTTCCAACAACAACTTGCGATCCATCGCGGTGGCCGAGGTAACAGATTTTAACAGGCACACCCTGCTCGCGAAGTTTCATGGCCAGCGGTACGATCATAAACGTTGCCTGCACTTGCTTGGCTTCCAGGGCGCTTACTACGGTTGGAAAATCAGAGAATACCCGCGAGTTGAAATTCGTATTGGTCTGGGTTGTCTTCGATGCAAAATCAGTGACCGGGCACGTGAGGTGACAAGTTACCGGGAGAAACCCAACGGTAAGTTCGCGCGTTGCCTTTTTATTAGTTCCTTCATGGATAACATCACGGACATTAAAAGCTCCGGTGTGGCTCCAGGGCTGATAGCGCAGCAACCCAAGAATAACAAGCAGTAAAATTATTCCTGCCATGAAACGACCAAGGGTTATTTTCATAGTGTTTTAATTTAGGTAAGCTCTGTATCTATCGATGTTGGCAATCCAAGTTCTTTATAAATTTTTTCCATGGCTTTGATAACAGCGGAATCTGTAATTCCGCGCGGCTTTTGTGTTTCAATCGCTAACTCGCTGCAAATTGTTGCCGGCCTTTTGGAAAGCACCAGCACACGGTCGGCCAGTTGTGCAGCTTCTTCGATATCGTGCGTTACAAAAACAACGGTGCGTGGTCTCTTCTCAAGCAACCGGACTAACTCACGCCTCAGCCGAAGACGTGCCTGGTAATCAAGCGCTGAGAAAGGTTCGTCCATTAATAGAATATCGGAATCTCCCGCAAGCACGCGCGCCAGTTCAACGCGTTGACGCATTCCGCCCGACAACTGGTGCGGATAGTGATGCTCGAAATCTTCCATGTGGATTAATCCAAGAAGTTCGTGAAGTTCTTCTTTGTGTTGTATTTCATCCGGTACAGAACGCAAACCCATCGAAATATTTTCTGAAACAGTAAGCCATGGAAATAAACTGTCGTGCTGATACACCGTGCGAATGATCCCTTCACGCTGTATGATACCCGAAGTTGGCTGAATATGACCCGACAACAAATTTAAAATAGTGGTTTTGCCACAACCGGAAGGGCCGACAAGCACTACCACCTCACCCGGCTTAACGCTTAGGTTCAGGTTGGTTAAAACAGAAACCGTCCCATAACTATGGGAAACTTTTTCCAACACGAGTTGACTGGCTGATTGTTTATCTTTCATAGCCCCATCGCACACCCGGCATTTTTGTCAGTTGGGAAAGTAAACGATCAATGCCCATTCCCAGCAAGCCGATCACAATCATATAACATACCGCTGAATCCAACCGAAGCCCGTTGCGTGCTTCCCAGATTCCATACCCCAAACCATCCTGGCAGCCAACCATTTCGGCAGCCACAATCACCACCCAGGCAATACCATAACTTACCCGCAGCGCAGTGATTACCTGTGGCAACACGGCCGGGAATGTTACTTTTGTTATCAACTCAATGCCTTTATAATTATAATCGTGGGCTACCCGAAAATAAATACTGGGTATAGATGCCACAGCAACCATGGTGGCCAACACAAGCGGAAAAAAAGCCGCCATAAAAATCAGGAAGATTGCGGGCTTATCGCCAATATGAAACCAAAGAATAGCAAAGGGTATCCACGCTAAGGGCGAAAGAAACCGGAAGAAGTTAAGCATAGGCACAAAAGCATTGCGGGCATTAAGATGCTGGCCCAGCCATAACCCGATGGGAATTCCCAACACAACTGAAATTACAAAGCCTACTGCAACTCGCCAGAGTGAAGCTATTATATCGTTAACCAGGCGCCCTGCCAGCAACTCCTCGCGAAAACTGCTTAACACCGATGCGGGTGAGGGAAATGCATAGGCAGGAAAGAGGTTGAGATACGAAATAACATACCATATCAATACTACACCCACAAGAACAAGGATGGGCAACGTAAAGCGGAGAATGTTTGGTTTCATATTCTTTCTGGCACTACCGGCAAACGGAAGTTGAAAAGTAAGAAGAATACCCTACATGATAAAACTACAACCGGCATTCCCTAACTCATCGCTATTGGTATTTCTTTGTATTGGGATGAAACGTGCGCCAGCTATGCCAAAACTCCTGGTAGGCTTTTATCCTTTTTAACTTACCTGACTCATTTAAGTTATTACCGGCAAAATTGTAAACCTGTCCGTTTACAACGATTGTGTCGTTACGAAATGAAACAGTTTCCGTTTCACTTGCACGCTCAAACACCCCAAAGCTTTGCTGGTCTTCGGATAAAACCAACACTAATGGCACTTCCCCGATTTTATCCTGGATGATTCGCTTTTCTTTCAGCAGGTTCCAATCGTAGGCTTTGCTTTCTGTTCCGATCTCAATACCCACCACCCACGATTTGTCGTTCCACGACAGGCTATCGGTTCGGGTAAGCTTACCCTTACTGCGACCGTATTCATATTTTCCCAGCGTATCGTACTTAGTCTTTATCAATTCATCCAACTGCATGACCAACGCGTTTGGATGGAGTTCAAACAATTTATCCAATCGCACCTGAAACGATTCCACCTCGGGCAGCATTTCCCCTTTCAACGATCCGGTTACCGCTTCACCATTAGCCTGGCGCCACCA
>CAZNRJ010000065.1:0-14042 GCA_964574945.1 uncultured Ohtaekwangia sp.
TCTTCTTACAGCAAACTCTTTCTCAACTTCTTTTATTAAATCGGCCATGACGCTCGGTTTTTTTAAAATGGACTGCAAATATAGGGGTAAAAGGCAGAATTAGGAGATTCGGTGCGAAGATTTTTTGACTTTAGTCTTCGAGGTATCCTGGCCTGCGTTTTTTTGTCCTTTCAATGGATTTTTCATGTCGCCAATCTGCAATTTTTGCCTCATGACCTGAAATCAGCACTTCAGGTATTTTCCACCCTTTGTATTCTGCCGGGCGGGTATAAACCGGGGGCGCAATCAACCCATCCTGGAAAGAGTCTGTAAGGGCTGAGCTTTCATCGGAAAGAACACCCGGAATGAGGCGAATAATGGCATCGGATACTACGGCCGCGGCTAATTCGCCACCTGAAAGGACATAATCACCGATACTGATTTCCCGGGTTATCAGGTGTTCACGCACACGTTCATCTACACCTTTATAATGTCCACAAAGCAAGATCAAATTTCTTTTAAGGCTTAGTTCATTTGCAATGGCTTGGGTAAAAAGCTCGCCATCAGGACTCATGTAAATCACCTCGTCATAAGTCCGTTCTGATTTTAGTTGTGTTATACAATTATCGATTGGCTCAATCATCATCACCATGCCGGCACCGCCCCCAAAAGCATAATCATCAGTTGCACGATGCTTATTGGTTGAGTGGCTGCGCAAGTCATGAATCTGAACTGTTACAATTCCTTTTTCCTGGGCCCGTTTCAAAATAGAATCAGAGAAAGGGCTTTCAAGCAAGCGGGGAAGGCAGGTAATTATATCAATGCGCATAACCAATTAAAATTACATTTCGGTTATCAGAATAACTACAAATCAAGAAAGCCATTGGGTAACTGAACCATGATTTTCTTTTTGCTTTTATTTAAAGATAGAATGAATGGCCCATTAACCGGTATCAACACTTCTTTACCGAGGTAATCCAAAGTAAGAAGCCGGTTGGGGCCGGATTGAACAACTTCTTTGACAGTTCCCAGGAGACCCAAATCTTCATCTTCCACTGTAAAATCAATAACTTCATCATCATAAAACTCACCCCTCTTCAGCTTTGGTCTTAATGATTTATCAAGGTAGATGCTGCATCCTTTAAGGACTGAGGCAGCCTCCAGCGAGTTAACGTCTTCAAATTTTATGAACGCTTTATCCAGGCGACTTGAAACATGCTCGATGAAGTAAGGGACAAGGTTATCCTTCAATTCAATAAAAACGGATTTAACGGATTCTAAATCTGCCGCATCGGTAAATATAATCGTTACCTCACCTTTCAAGCCGTGGGTCTTAGCGATGTATCCTATTTTAAAGCAGGCAGCTTTTTCCATTTAAAAAGTTAACCAGAATGAAACAAAAATGCCAATACAACTTGTACTGGCATTTAAAATATTGTTTTGAGAAACTTATGCTTGCGGCTCAGTTGCCTCAGCTTCTGCTGGTGCTTCACCTTCGGCAGGGGCTTCTGCAACAGGAACTGTAGCTGCAACTTCTGCTTTCTTACGAATAGCTTCAGCGCGTGCTTCTTTCACTTTAGTTTCTGCTTCTTTGCGTGCTTTAGCAGCGGATTGTTTTGCAGTTGAAAGACCATCAATCTTAGATTGGATTTTGCTTTCCTTTGCTTTTAGCCAATCAGCTAATTTTGAATCAGCCACTTCTTGCGTGATAGCGCCTTTTCCAACACCAATTTGAAGGTGTCTTTTCAGCATTACACCACGATACGATAACATGGCCCGAACAGTATCGGAAGGTTGCGCACCTTTCATTAACCAGTCAAACGCTTTGGTATCATCCAAAACGATAGATGCCGGCACTGTGGCAGGGTTATAAGTACCAATTTTTTCAATGAATTTTCCGTCACGAGGTGATCTTGCATCAGCAACAACCACATCATAAAGAGCTAATTTTTTGCGACCTCTGCGGGCCAATCTGATTTTTACAGCCATTTTGTTACGTTTTTAATGTTGGAACACGTCCGTTTTTAAAGGACTGCAAAGGTAGCCTATTTTGTGATTTTAGCAATTGGTCAACTAAATAAATGCATAAGTATCTCATTATCTATTATATTTGAATAAGCGATTATTAGGTTTTTATATTTTACCATCGCTCTTTACATTTGGTTCCCTTTACAAAAATTAACCATGGATAAGTTTTCTTACATCTCTAATGCAGACGTTGGGTATTTGGATCAGCTTTACAAAAACTATAAAAGTGATCCCACTTCTGTTGATGCCACCTGGCAGAAGTTCTTTGAAGGCTATGACTTCTCGCAACAGCGATATGGTGAAAATGGAGTTTCCGCCACAGGCAATGATTCACAATCAATTAAAGAAACGCAGGTTCGGAACCTTATTTTTCAATATCGTTCTTTTGGGCACTTAAAATCCAAAACCAATCCGGTACGGGAGAGGCGAAATCATAATATCAATCTTGAGCATACCAAAGTTGGCCTTACCGATGCCGACCTAGATACCGAGTTTGATGTGGCAGCAGAAATAGGAATGCCGAAATCGAGCCTGCGCAAAATTATTGAGAAGCTAAAGATGCTTTACCTCGGCCCTATTGGCTTTGAATATAATTTTATTCGCAACGATGATATCCGGGCATGGCTTCATAATAAAATTGAGCACGAATATTATACGTACAACCCTAACCTGGATGAAAAGAAGCGAATCCTTTCTAAGCTGAACGAGGCCGTAGTATTTGAGAATTTCCTGCACACAAAATTTTTGGGTCAGAAAAGATTTTCGTTGGAAGGTGGGGAGAACACGATCCCTGCATTGGACGCGATCATCAACAAGTCAGCTGAGCTGGATGTAAAAGAAGTTGTAATAGGGATGGCACACCGCGGAAGGTTAAATGTGCTTTCCAATATTTTAGGAAAAACATACGAACAGATCTTTACCGAGTTTGAAGGAAATGTAAACCCTGATTTAACAATGGGTGATGGTGACGTAAAGTATCACTTAGGGTACGCCAGTCACATCAATACTCCTTCCGGAAAAAAAATCTACGTAAAGCTAACACCCAATCCATCGCACCTGGAGGCCGTTGATCCTTTAGTAATCGGTTATACACGCGGCCAGATTGATGATGAGTATAAAGGCGACCTTAAAAAAGCAATGGCCATCCTCATCCATGGCGATGCGGCTTTGGCTGGTCAGGGTATTGTGTATGAAGTGGTGCAAATGTCAGAGTTGCCCGGATATACTACAGGGGGGACAATTCACTTTGTGATCAATAACCAGGTTGGATTTACTACCGACTTTGATGATGCCCGTTCAGCTATTTATTGTACCGATGTTTCTAAAATTGTGGATGCACCGGTGCTTCATGTTAATGGAGATGATGCAGAGGCAGTAACGTTCTGCGCAAATCTGGCAGTTGAGTATCGTCAAAAGTTCAGTAAAGATATTTTCATCGATTTGCTTTGTTACCGCAGGCATGGTCATAATGAAAGTGATGAACCTAAATTCACCCAGCCGAAATTATATAACATCATTGCAAAACATCCGAACCCACGGGAAATTTACATGAAGCAATTGGTTGAAAAAGGAATTGATTCTTCATTAGCGGATGAGATGGATAAAAAGTTCCGGAATCAACTACAGGATCGGCTAAACGAAGTGAAGCAAAAACCACTTCCGTATAAGTCGCAGAAAATTGAAGAAGAGTGGGAGCAACTTCGCAAAGCAAAGCCGGAAGATTTTGATCAATCGCCAAAAACAGCGATAAGTCAGGCGCTTGTAGACAAAGTTGGAAAAGCATTAACTACTATCCCGGAAGGATTTAAACCACTCAAGCAAATTGAAAAACTTTTGAAGGACAGAAAGGCAGCTTTCTTCAATGATAAAGTATTGGGTTGGGCCGAAGCAGAATTACTGGCTTACGGTTCATTAGCGGCAGAAAAAGTTCCTGTTCGAATGTCAGGTCAGGATGTGAAGCGAGGTACTTTCTCGCATCGTCACGCATATTTCTGGGATGCTAATACAAATGAGGCATACTCAGGATTAACGCATGTAGATAAAGACCAGGCACGCTTTTCAATATTCAATTCCTTGCTCTCAGAATTTGGAGTGCTTGGTTTTGAATATGGATATGCCATGGCTACACCTTATGCACTGGTTTTGTGGGAAGCGCAGTTTGGTGACTTTGTTAATGGGGCGCAAACCATCATCGATCAGTTTATCTCAAGTGCAGAATCGAAATGGCAACGGATGAACGGACTCGTTATGTTGCTGCCGCACGGATATGAAGGCCAGGGCCCTGAGCATTCAAGTGCGCGGCCCGAGCGTTTTTTACAACAGGCAGCCGAGTATAATATGGTAGTGGTTAATGTAACTACTGCTTCAAACTTCTTCCATTTGTTGCGCAGGCAAGTTGCCTGGGAATTCAGGAAACCTTGTATTGTATTTTCCCCTAAGTCATTGTTGAGAAATCCATTGGTAGCTTCACCTATCAGCGAATTTACTTCAGGTTCATTCACTGAGGTGATTGATGACCCAAATGTTCAGGCAAAAGATGTAAAACGAATTATTCTTTGCACAGGAAAAATATTTTATGACTTACAGGAAGTTCAGCAAAGGAAAAAAATAAAAGACGCTGCTGTCGTTAGGATAGAGCAACTATATCCTTTCCCGGATAAGCAGTTGAATAAAATAATCAAGAAGTATAAAGGAGCAAAACTGCTCTGGATTCAGGAGGAACCTAAGAATATGGGATATTGGTCATTCATTAAGCGCATGTTGCCCGATACTGAAATTCAATTGGGTGCCCGCAAGTCGAGTGCATCGCCCGCTACCGGCTACTCAAAGATTCATAAAATTGAACAAGAGAAAATTGTTAATAAGGCTTTTGAAATTTAATTAAAAAAAATAGTTACATGGCACAAGTAAAAGTCCCTACCGTTGGCGAATCGATAACTGAGGTTACCATTGCTAATTGGCTTAAGAAAGATGGCGATGTGGTGAAGATGGATGAAGTAATTGCCGAGCTTGAATCGGATAAAGCAACATTCGAACTCACCGCTCCGCAAGCTGGAAAATTAAAAATAGTGAAGCAGGCTGGCGAAACAGTTCCTATCGGACAATTGATTTGTGAAATTGATGAATCTGACGCAACTGCTTCCAGCAAAGAAGAGTTAAAACCCGCCAAGCAAGAATCGAAGCCAACAGAATCAAAATCAGAAACACCTAAAGCAACGGGTGCGGTTAAGGAAATGAAAGTACCGGCTGTAGGCGAATCGATTACAGAAGTTACTATTTCAACCTGGTTGAAGAAGGACGGTGACTTTGTAAAGCTGGATGAAATTATTGCCGAAGTAGAATCCGATAAAGCAACCTTTGAATTGCCTGCCGAAGCAAATGGTATTTTGCGAATTGTAGCTCAGGAAAAAACAACATTACCGATCGGTGGGTTGATTTGTAAAATTGAAGTAATGGAAGGTGGCGCTCCAACAAATACTCCGGCACCCGCATCCACGCCTGCTTCTTCCACTGCAGGTGACAAATCGTATGCATCCGGACATCCTTCACCAGCCGCTGCAAAAATTTTGGATGAAAAAGGAATTTCAACCTCACAAGTTTCAGGCTCAGGGGTTGGAGGACGCATCACGAAAGAAGACGCTGAGAAAGCTAAAGCAACTGCATCAAAAACTGAATCACCAAAATCAACAGGTGCATCAACACCTCCTGTGATTACTTCTGGCGGAAGCCGTGAAAAGCGTTCAGAGAAAATGACCTCGCTTCGTAAAACGATTGCAAGGCGGTTAGTTTCTGTTAAGAACGAAACGGCTATGCTTACAACCTTTAACGAGGTTGACATGAAGCCTGTAATGGATTTGCGTTCGCGATACAAAGATAAATTCAAGGAAAAGTATGGCGTGGGACTCGGCTTTATGTCATTCTTTACCAAGGCGGTTTGCGTTGCCTTGAAAGAATTCCCTGCCGTAAATGCACAAATAAATGGTGATGAAGTTTTGTACCATGATTATTGTGATGTTTCCATAGCAGTTTCAACCCCACGTGGATTGGTTGTGCCTGTCATTCGAAATGCAGAATCACTTTCGTTTGACCAGATTGAGGCGGAAGTAGTTCGGTTGGCAACTAAAGGCCGCGATGGAAAACTCTCCATTGATGAAATGCAAGGTGGTACGTTCTCTATTACAAACGGTGGTGTGTTTGGCTCCATGCTTTCAACCCCGATTTTAAATCCGCCACAGTCTGCAATTTTAGGAATGCACAATATTGTAGAGCGTGCTGTTGTACAAAAGGGAGAAATTGTTGTGCGTCCAATTATGTACCTCGCGCTTTCTTATGATCATCGCATTGTGGATGGTCGTGAGTCTGTGAGTTTTTTGGTGCGCGTGAAAGAGTTGTTGGAAGACCCGGGACGGTTGATTTTGGGAGTGTAATAAGAACTGAAATTTTGAATTTGAAATCATTATAGTATGCAATACAACGTCACAGTAATTGGTTCAGGCCCGGGCGGATATGTAGCCGCCATTCGTTGCGCACAACTTGGCTTTAAAACAGCGCTCATTGAAAAATATGACACGCTTGGTGGCACCTGTTTAAATGTGGGTTGTATTCCATCAAAAGCATTGCTCGATTCTTCTGAACATTTTCATAATGCTGCGCATACCTTTAAAGAACACGGTATAGATATTAGCGAGCCAAAAGCTAACATCGCACAAATGATCAAACGGAAGGCAGAGGTAGTTAAATCCAACGTTGTTGGAATTGCGTACCTGATGAAGAAAAACAAAATCGAAGTACTTACCGGAGTTGGTTCGTTTGTCGATAAGAACACGATTAAGATCACCAGCAAAGAAGGAAAGGAAACCCAAATCACAACTGAGAAAGTAATTATTGCCACAGGCTCAAAACCCACTCCGCTTCCTTTTGCACCATTTGATAAGAAGCGGATAATTTCAAGCACCGAAGCATTGGAGTTAAAAGAAATTCCAAAACATTTAATTGTTATTGGTGGCGGAGTGATTGGCATGGAGCTCGGTTCCGTGTATGCGCGCATTGGCTCGAAAGTTACTGTGGTTGAGTTTTTGGATAACCTGATCCCAACCATGGATGGAACAATGGGCAAGGAGTTGACAAAGGTGGCCAAGAAATTAGGAATGGAATTATACCTTGGTCATAAGGTAACTTCTGTAGAAGCAAAAGGAAAAGAAGTGCTTGTAAAAGCAGAACCTAAGAATGGCGGAAATGCTGTTGATCTCAAGGGCGATTATTGTTTAGTAAGTATTGGTCGCAGGCCTTATACGGATGGACTTGGTTTGGAGAAAGTGGGGATTGAATTGGATAAAGGAAAAATTCCGGTGGATGATCATTTAAAGACTAAGGTTGATAATATTTATGCTATAGGCGATGTTGTGCGCGGTGCCATGCTCGCTCACAAAGCAGAAGAGGAAGGTGTTTTGGTGGCTGAGCAATTAGCTGGACAAAAACCACACATCAATTATTTGTTGATCCCGGGAGTTGTTTACACATGGCCGGAAGTTGCCAGCGTTGGTTACACCGAAGAGCAATTAAAAGAACAAGGCCGCGCCTACAAGACAGGAACTTTTCCATACAAAGCGTTGGGTCGTGCCCGTGCGTCTATGGATTTGGATGGGTTAGTAAAAGTGCTTGCCGATAAAGCAACCGATGAAATTTTAGGTATCCATATTATTGGTGCGCGCGCTGCCGATATGATTGCTGCCGGAGTTACGGCTATGGAATTCCGGGCTTCCGCAGAAGATATTGCAAGAACATCTCATGCACACCCTACTTATATGGAGGCGGTAAAAGAGGCTTGCCTGGCAGCAACTGCCAATAGATCAATTCACATGTGATTTATTGAGCAGCTTTGAGACCAGTAACGCCCTTAACAGCAAGGCAATCGATACCGGAATTAAAAACACATTGAGTTCTTGCGGAATCAACCACCAGAAAACTAATGTGATTCCAAGAATAACCGCGGTTGCCATGAAGTATGTTACTAAAAATGGGTGTGGTTGTTTTTTCAACAAAAGAATTGCTGCAAAGAAATGAAGCGGGAATGCCCATAGCAAGTTGAAATTACGAGCCGCATCATGATGATCTGTAAATAACCAAAGGGTGATTAACAGCAGCCCGATTAAACCAATCACTCCAAATAAGGTTACATCCAGCCATTTGCTTATTTTTTTTCTTTGCCAATCATAAAAGGAGAGCAAAGAAACAATCATGAGTAAACAACCTCCTCCAATCCAGGGATGTACAAAGGCAACGTTGGATTTCTCTTGTGTGTCCTTATTAATGATTCTCTTTTCTTTCACTAACGGTAATGTGAGGCTATCAGACTTAATGGTAGTGTGGTCCACAAATGATTCTATGTAGTCAGGTAAAAACATATATTCACGGGCGCTCATGGTTCTGTCAATAGGAAGCCCGAGGCAGATATCAATCCCTAAATCGCCCCAGGGCAGTTGATCAAGATATTCGTCAGTTTTTTGTCGAAAAGAGTGAGAGGGAGTAAGAAAAGAACTGTCTATCGTTATGTCGTCTCCTAATTGTTGTACCAGTACATCTCTTATTTTCGTTGCGCAATTGTCCTGATAATAATCGTAGCGATACGATCTGTTTTCCGGTTTCGCATTCCACAAAAGGAACGAAAATATTTTTTCTTTTTGTGATTGAGTTAAGTTCAGCACCTGCTCATGTACAAAGCGATTGTCGCGAACGTAAGGCCACTCAAAATTTTCATAATCGTAAACAGCCAGCAAATAGTAGTTGCGCCCTTTGGCAAAATTCAAATAGAAGTTAGGTTTGTCGAAATCAAAAACGCCATAGTTGAATGCATAATCGAATCCAAATTCAGGATCAAGCACACGAAAGGCACTGTGCCCAAAAGCACTGTAAACTATTTCATTGCTGGGTCCGCAGGTAATGACTGAAATTTCAGCTTTTTCAGACAAGCGCATGGGCTGAGAAAAACTCTTTACTGCGAAAAAAACAAGGAGGGCGGTAATCAATCTTTTCATGCGCTAATTATTGTTTTTTAAAGGTCACATGGAATCTCCAAACGGATTATTATGGCTTTCGTTAAACATAGTGCATGGAGATTTCATCCGTAAATAAATGTTGCGAAAGATAAACAATCGCGCTTGAAACGGTAATTTTGATTTTGACTGGCGCATGATTGGAAATCTGAACGATACGTTGAATCTGGTTAGGAAATCAACTCCTGCGCGGATAATCAATGCCTCAAAAGTTCTGTCAAGTTATCATTATTCCCGTTTAGCAGGTAAGGCTAATCATTGGGCTATGCCGATGAGCATTGCCATTGAACCTACAACCTCATGCAATCTTCGTTGTCCCGAATGTCCTTCCGGGTTACGATCTTTCACGCGACCAACGGGAATGCTCCAGGCAGATTTATTCAAAAATACAATTGATGAGCTGGCTGCCACACTTTCCTACCTGACATTCTATTTTCAAGGTGAACCCTATTTGCATCCACAGTTTCTGGAGTTGGTAAATTATGCTTCTTCCCGAAAAATCTATACGGCCACTTCTACAAACGCACATTATTTAAGTGAAGAAATGGCAAAGCGAACGATTGAATCCGGACTGGATCGCCTCATTATTTCAATAGACGGTACATCGCAAGAAACTTACGAAGCTTATCGGGTGGGTGGCAAGCTGGATAAAGTAATAGAAGGCGCAAAAAATATTGTTCGACTCAAGAAGGAGTTGAAATCGTTAACACCTTTTGTAGTGTTCCAGTTTTTGGTAGTAAAGCCCAACGAGCATCAAATTGAAGCTGTACACAAATTAGCAAAAGAAATTGGTGTTGACCACGTTGTATTAAAAACTGCGCAGATCTACGATTATAAAAATGGTTCTGATTTGATTCCAACCATTGATAAATATTCACGATACAAAAAACAGAAAGACGGAATGTATTCGATTAAAAATGAATTGCTCAGCCATTGCTGGAAGATGTGGCAAAGCTGTGTGATTACATGGGATGGCAAAGTAGTGCCTTGTTGCTTTGATAAAGATGCGCACTATGTAATGGGTGATTTGCAAAAGCAATCGTTTAAAGAAATCTGGCAAGGCCGGGAGTACAATGATTTCCGTGCTACGTTGCTTCGCTCGCGCGATGAAATTGAGATGTGTAAGAATTGTACGGAAGGCACAAAAGTGTGGGCTTAATACTCAGACAATCGCACACGCTCCGCCTGCACAGGCAGCCTCGGCTTTGTGATCGGTTTCATCATCATCTTCAAATACTTTTGTCAGGTCTATGGCTTTTAAGCTTTGCTCCAGCTCAGCAAAACGATCAGCCGAAATATCTTCAAAAGGCGCCTGCCTGTAATTTCCGTTATCGAACGGCAGCACGCTTAGCCCGTTATACGAGGCCTTGTTTTCCCACATCCATTCGCCCACACGTTGCCATTCGCCTTCAGCAATGGATACTGTTGCCGATACGTTGTTGGCATTGTTACCTCTTCTTAACCCGTTATGTACCCATTCGGTGTTGAATTTTTTAATCCGTTCCAGCAAGTCCATTACGTCTTCGGTGCGTACAATGCTACCTTCGGGTGCGCGTTGCGGAATGCAGATGATGGCCTGCCTGCTGTTTAACAAATCATCTTCAAGCAGCTCAGGGTGGTGAATGCTCAGGTAGGTATAGAGCGCTTCGTTTTTACCAATGCGTACCCGCCTTAAATAATAATCGTTATGCCAGGCATGGATGCCTGAGGATGTGCCCAGCACCAGCGAAGTAGTGCCCGATGGCTTTATGGTAGTGCAACGCGCGGCAAAAGCAATGTTAATGCGTGCCGATGTTTCGAGGTTTATATGCTTTACTTCATCGGCTGCTTCCTTCAGGTCGTATTTCAGAATTTCCCGGCTGGCAATGCCTGTCATGCCTACACCAATCAGGGCGTCTTCGGCTGTGGTGTTGCTCCACTCTTCACGTAAGTAATGGAAATCGGTAAAGCCTGCCTGTAACGTTCCCAAAAACGATGCAGCCTTTGCCCGGTTATTCAGGTCTTCCTGGCTCTTAACATCCGATACGTTTATCTCGCACAGGTTGCAGAACTGGAACGGCCGCAGGGCGATTTCGCAGCACGGGTTTGTGCCCCAGTTTGTATCGTTGGTAAAATAAAATCCGGGTTCACCGCTTCCGCTTAATTCAATTTTTTTCCAGAGTGCAAAAAATTCTTCGCGTGTAGTGGTGTCGCGCGGAAGCACAACCGAATTGTTGGCGCGACCGCGTTGCTCGTTCAGCTCCCACCAGTTGCCGAACTTGCAGGTAAGCATTTCTTCATCGTTAGCCGAAAAAAGTGAAATCATGGCTGACCTGCGAATGCCACCGGCTAATACTGCATTGGCCAAATGGCACATGATGTCGTGGCATTCCAATGGAGAAAGCTTTTTGCCATCGGCTTTGCGGTCGAGAATAGCCTGCACATGCGCGACACAAATTTTTAACGGCTCGGGACCGGGCGCTTTTCCCCCGGCAGTTACGAGCCTGGCGCCTTTAGGCCGGATATCGGAATAGTCGAATACGGGCATGTATTTGCTCAACCCGAAATATGCTTTTAATAAAACTTTGATGGCATCGGCCCAGCCTTCGAGGCTGTCGCCAATCAAAAACTTTTTTTGTTTGGCGGCTTTTTGAACAGGCGGAAGTTTTTCTACGTGATGAAGCTGCACGGAATAACCCACACCGGTTCCGCCTAATAATAAAAACAATGTTTCGGAAAAGGCGCGAAGGTCATCTACGGGAAGGTAAGCGCAATTGTAAATACGGCTGTTATTGCGGGTGATGGCCGTGCCGGCAAATTGCATGGCCCGCATAGAAGGCAGCACTTTTCGGGCATGCACGTATTGCATCCAGTAATGCGTATCTTCCGCCAGGGCAGGATACTTTTCAATCATCATGTTCTCGTAGCGGGTGCAGATTTCTTCCCACGATTCCCTGCGTTTTAAATCTGGCAAATAACGGGCGTACTTCATGTACACGATCAGGTCGCTTAAAATCTGTTGGTTGAGTTGAAGCCTGCCTTCCGTACCGTTCGGGTAGACAGTTTTTGAAACGATGGGTTGTTCTTCGAGCGTCATCATAAATAAAAAATTTAAAAGCGGACATGAAGATACTCTGCACAATCTGCAGGAAACATGATACAAATCATGTTCACCCGTTTTTTGATAAATAAAATGGCTAATGAATACTTTGACCGCTGTATCTGCCGATAAAACAAATAAGGTGCTGTTACCTGAATTTTGCGATAAGTGTGATGCAAACCAGTAATTTGATTTTAAATTATAGCATTTGCAATACAACCATAAACAGTTTGTATGTGTCTTACCCTTATAGAATAGATAAATTCAGTATGACAAAGATTAAGCATGTACACATCATTGCCATGGGACTTCTTCTTATGAGTGCCGGTTGTCAGAAAGACAACATTATGGAGTTGGGAGACTGCAACCTTAAAAATTTCGTAAAATCAGTAGTTGATACAGAAGGGACTATTTGGTATGACACCCAGGCAAACGCATATTCAGTTTTTGTAGGTATTGAAGGCACTTACGATTCACAAGACATTGGCATAGCTTGTAATCTTCCCGACAACTTTAAGACAGACGGTCTTAAGATTTTGTTTAATGGAAGATATTTTGAATGTGAAGAATTTGTTCCACTTATGCCGGGACAAACATATTATCACCTGGAATTAGCTAAGATTAAATCAATTGCAGAATAGTCGAATATTTAAAATCATTTTATTTGCATGAAAAAATTTTACCTGCAATTCTATTTTGCCTCATTGCAACAGTTACATGACTATTTGAAACAAATACGTTATTTCACCGTGTTATTGGTCTTTGGCGGTATGTTGACAATATCGTGTTCTAATGAGCAAAATCCTTGTGAATTTAATGGTTGTGACATAATGCGACCGACCATCAAGGTTGCTAATCACGCTAAGGGAAGAATAGCCATACTTTCGGCACAACATCCCGACATCTGGGTAATAGTATCTGAAGAAGGAATTATAGGTGAAGATAAACTCCTGTTTGATGGTCCTGACATAGTTGTAGTTTGCAATTTCCCTGACTCACTGAAAATCAGCGATCAAAGAGTTATTTTTTCAGGAAGCCTGAAAGATTCATGTGGAGATTATGAAACATGGACCAGCAAAATTTATTATGGTTACCTGACCGAATTGTCACTAAATTGAAGACGAGCAATGAAAAACAGGTTTTCAGGAATCATAAAAAATGCGTTACGCAAAATCCAAAAATTGATGGATTTAAACCTGTGCTTTGGATTTGAGGGACTTTTCAATCTTTTCTAAATCCAGCGCTCCACATTTCGCACAACCTGATTCACAGGCTTTTTTTGCCGTAAAAGCACGGTAGGCTAATCGTGCCACATAAAAGGCAGCACCCGCAAAAAGTGAAAAGATAATGATTTGCTGAAGCATGGGTCAAAGGTAATTATACAGGTTAATTAGTGCAATGATCAGGATTTTGTTATGTCCGATCACGGACGGTTGCGCGCGTTATTGAACGTATCCAAACTTATGAATCCTCTAAAATTAAAGCCAATCACATGTTTTTCGTTGGCACTATACTTGACTTCCGTGACATGAATTAATTAATCCGCTATGATTAAGAACTACTTTATTATCGCATTCAGGAACCTGCTTCGCAATAAGAGTTACACATTTATTAATGTGGCCGGCCTGGCTCTGGGGATCACAACCTGTGTTATAATCTTCTTGATCATAAGCCGGGAGCTAAGCTTCGACAAAGCATTTGCACAGTCAGAAAATATCTACCGGATTGTGCGGGAAACAAAAGATGCATCGGGTACTGAAAAGACTACCATTACGCCTTATCCACTTGGCCAGGCATTGAAGAATGACTTTCCCGATCTTGTTTCAACCCAGTTTCATTTTCATGATCAGGTATTAATGACAAGTGGTGGCGAGAAGAGCCGAGTGCAAAATGTTGCTTTCGCT
>CAZNRJ010000066.1:0-8932 GCA_964574945.1 uncultured Ohtaekwangia sp.
TTTTTTACACTGAGCCTCATCCTACTTATGCAAGTGCGCGGGTTCGGGAGAAATACTTTAAGCATGCCTCCGGTAAACGATACCTAAAAGGAATATTGGGGAGGGATGCAGGTTCCCTGCCTGCGTGACGCAGTCAGGCAGGGATTCCTGCCGGGGTCACACAAGTCTTCGTTTATGCTTTGCATAATTTTATTAACGAAGAGATTTACGTTGGTATCTCCTACCATGTTGAGAATCGTCTCGCTGAGCACAATCTTGGTAAGAACCGATATACGAAAGCCTTTAAGCCATGGAAGGTTTTTTACACTGAGCCTCATCCTACTTATGCAAGTGCGCGGGTTCGGGAGAAATATTTTAAGCATGCTTCCGGCAAGCGATACCTAAAAGGAATATTGGGGAGAGATGCAGGTTCGCAAAGCGGCTGTTAGTGAATAACCTTCAAACAGGTTTTATTTTTGGTTGACTAACTCAAGCGCCTTCGTTGTTGTATAATATTTTGCAATCATATTAGGCACTTCCCAATCGGGCATGTTTTTGTTTTGCAGGTATTCAAGGAATTTTTCAGCTACGCGACCAAAGTGGGCTTCATGTCCTTCTTTATACGAATCAGGGATTATAACTTCCCAACCCTTGCTTAATTTCTTTACTTCAACACCCGGATATTTTGCCTGAATCGTTTTTAAATTTTGCTGAATGATTTTTTCAATGTCCGCTTCATCAGAAGTCTCTATATATAATGTAGGCTTATACTGCTGTTCGGCACCCTGGCGGATGATCAGGTCAGACTTTGTGCCGCGCATAATAGAATAATGAGTGTCGCCAGCGCTTTCCGGGGCTTTGTAGTTCCAGATCACGGAAACTTTAGCATGTACATTTTTCAGTTTGTAGTTGATTTCTCCGTTTGAATAAATGTTCAGCACAGTATCATGTACCACATCTTTCTTCAAATAATCCGGAAAACTTTC
The DNA here is from genome assembly GCA_964574945.1 of uncultured Ohtaekwangia sp. GTDB lineage: Bacteria > Bacteroidota > Bacteroidia > Cytophagales > Cyclobacteriaceae > ELB16-189. Next base: position 966 of record CAZNRJ010000066.1, read on the forward strand.
CAAATCAGTAATCGCCTTAAATTCACTTAACGTCATGGACGTTAAGGAATGAGTGGCGTTGGTGATTTCAATGTCTTTTGTGTAATCCAGGATTTGATCAGGGAAGCATTCCCATTGAACTAAGTCAACAAGGTGCGTGGTTACATCCACTATTCCTTCACCTTGCTGAGTGGCATCCATAAACCACGCTGGTCGCTTAAGTATGTTTCCGGAAACGTATTTGTAAAAATGATGAACACTTTCTTTGGTTACTGCAGGATTATCAGAAGTACCTTCCTGCAGGGTTCCAAAAACCTCGGGCAGCATTGAAAATTCTTTCTGAAGCAGGGTGGTAATTTCATACCGCTCGGTCATGATATCATACAATAGCAAATTGTTTTCCTTTGCTTTCGCGAAAGATTCCTTCAGAAGCTCAAAATCCTTACTGCCAATAATCATGGGCTTATCTGCCAAAACATTAAACCCTGCAGCCAATGATTTAGAAACATACTCCGCTTTCTTCAAGTTGTTCCCCGAAAGGACAACCACATTACCTGCTTTTTCGGCAAGCATTTTTTCAAAGAAATCATTGCCATAATAAACTTCTTCTTTCCAATGGGTTGGATTTTCAGCCCGGGTATTGAACCCGTTAATCCGATTTAAATGCAAAGCCACATCATTGCCCTCAGGCGCATACACATGAACCACGGAATCAACGTTATCATACATTGACTTTTGGATGAGCGCTGCATGAAAATGGCCAGGGTCGAGCGTGATAAGCTGAACTTGTTTGGTTCCTTCATTTTTTGGATCAGAGGCACACGACATAACGAGAATCAAAATTGAAAAAACAGATACCGATTTCATGTTACTTTATTTGTTAAATACTTTTTGCTCTTAGGTACCGACACCTGGTAGACTGATTTTGAGATGACTTCAGATTAAGTTGTACGGTTTACGCTGTGGCCTTGATAACATCTTGTTGGCCTCGTCATCATTATTAAATTTTTCTTTTGCAGGATCCCAATACACTTTTCTATCCAGTTTCATAGCGATATGGTGTACCAGGCAGGCAGAGCACGACCGATGCGCTTCTTCAACGGGTGCAATGTTGGGTGTTTTGTCGCGAATGCTTTCAAGCCAGTTCAGGTGATGATCCTTGCTGACCATGAAATGAAATTCATTTGGGCCAATTACCGATTTAATAATGTTAGGATCGCTGGCATCTAATGGTTTTGTTCCATCTCTGTTAGGTACAGGATCACTTGCTGTTGCCTGGTAGTTGCCACGCGTAACAAATATCCAACCTTCGGTACCTTCATATTTTATTCCGTTAGGAAGTTCGTTACTCACAACCATCTTCACACCGTTTGCATACAGCGCTTCTGTTTTAAAAATCCCATGAACATCCCATAATCCACTTTTGGGGAAATCTGCATGGCCCCAAACTTCAACGGGACCAGAGCGCTCCATGCCCATGCCCCAATGTGCAGAGTCAATATGATGTGAACCCCAACCCGTAATCATACCTGCTCCAAACTGTTCGCAACGCAACCAACCTGGTCTATCGTACCCAACTTGTGGATGCACTCTTTTTTCGGTGTAATACACTTCAGGTGTTGAACCCAACCACATATCATAGTTGAGATTTTTTGGAACCGGCATTTCTGCTTCTTCATCACCCGATGGATCACCCGGCAAGCCAACATATACAGTTTTCAACTGACCAATGCGGCCATTACGTACTAACTCTGCCGCATAACGAAACTGTTCGGAAGAGCGCTGCTGACTGCCGATTTGAAAAACAACGCCACTCTTCTGAACAACGTCGCTTACAAACCTTCCTTCGGCAATGGTAAGGGAGGCGGGCTTTTGCATGTAGATATGTTTTCCTGCCCGGGCGGCAGCTACGGCAATCATGGCATGTGTATGGTCAGGCGTGCTGATGACCACCGCATCGATGTCTTTATTTTTTATGAGTTCTTTATAGTCGTGATATTCCTTCACGCCATCAAAAGGTTTTCCGTTTCTCTTTGAGTAATAATCATTCACTAATTTTTTACCATCGGCAGCCCGCTTTGTATCCAAATCACAAACAGCCACTACCTGTGCATAATCAGCTCTCCACACACCCGGTAAATCATGATCTCTTGAAATACGACCTGTGCCAATGGCACCAATATTAATTCGCGAGCTGGGGGCATTTTTACCAAAGACAGAAGCCGGTACAATGGTGGGAAATCCTGTGATGGCAAAAGAGGTAGCCACCGTTCCTTTTACAGCAGTGCTGATGAATGACCTTCTCGTTAATTTAGTTTTTGATTTCATAACTTATTATTTAACGTGTTACTTAATTAATACTTAACAGCCTCATCCCTGTTTTGAGAATAAGCCTTTGCATACTCTTTTGGTGTCAGCTGACTCGCAACAAATTTTATTCCCTGAAAAATATGATTTACATAGATGGGGTCTTCATAATCTTTTTTATCATGCCCCAGCGCGGTTATCCAGATATGCCCGCCATCAAATTTTTGATACCACGCGGCAGGATATAATTTTGAATACGGACCTGCATGAAGTTTTATTTTTTCCTGATCATCTTCTTTTAGTGAACTGATGTCGTGCGCCAATACCGTTTTGATGCCCGGATACATTTCTTTTTGAAAGTAACATTCATCCTCTTTTTCCCACACAGTTGGTAAACCTGATACAGACGGATGCTCCTTATCAATTACCCGAAGCTGATATTTTTGAAATTTAGGATGCCAGGCAAATGTTCCACCCAGCATCATCTTAAACCAATCCCAATTACGTTCAGTCCCAACTACCGAGTGAATTCCTACAAAGCCGCCACCGGCCTCAATATAGTGCCTGAATGCCAACCGTTGTTCATCGGTATCAAATACATCATTGTTAGTGCTTGCGAATATTAATAAAGAGTATTGTTTCAAAGTTTCTTCCGTAAATACAGTTGCGTTTTCTGAAACATCGGTTTTAAATCCATACTGTTGCCCAAGCTTTTGAATACATGATACGGCAGCCGGAATATTTTCATGCACATACCCTTTTCCATTTTTGGTATAAACAAGTACCCGTATTTTTTTCCAGTCAACGGTCTCTTTCTTTTGACCATGAACTGGTGACATGAAAAGACAAATAAGGAATATGGAAATGATCAACTTCATTGCTTTATAATTCATTTTGAGAAATCCACAACCGCCCGGTAAGCTTTCTTTGGTTTCAGGTCTTTATCAAAAAGAAGCGGATAATCTTTTCTTCCCCTTACGGGAAAATTGTCTAACCAGCTGTGCCGGTCGGAGATGTTCCAAAACGTTACTCCTGAAATTGCATTTTTGTGTTTCCTGAAAAGTTCAAAACACATTTTATAAACCTCTGTTTGCTTCGCTTCTTTTTCGCTTGTAAAGGTTGTATCATAATCTTCCGCTTTGCGCTCGCGGGCAGTGTGTTCTTTTGGATATACTGAGATATCGAGTTCGGTGATTTGTATCTTAAGTCCTAATTCAGAAAACCGCGTGAGTGTGCTGTCTAATTGCTGGTAAGAGGGTTCGTTCAATGCCCAATGCCCTTGCAGACCAACACCATGAATAGGAACCCCGGCATCTTTTAAGCTTTTAACAAGCTTGAAAATTTTCTCACGCTTTACAGGATTGATTTCATTATAGTCGTTGTAGAATAGTAAAGCATCAGGATCGGCTTCATGGGCATATTGAAATGCTTTTGCAATATATTCCTCACCACAGATTTTCAGCCATTCGGAGCTGCGAAGGAATTCATCCGGTTTATCGGAGATTGCTTCATTGACAACATCCCACGCATATACTTTTCCTTTATAGCGGGTTACTACAGTGGTAATGTGATCCTTCAGCCGTTGAAGCAAGATTTCTTTACTGGTCGGGTTTCCGTTCGCGTCAGTAAACAACCACCTGGGAGTTTGGTTATGCCAGCATAATGTATGTCCCCGCAATTTCAAATTATTACGTTGTGCAAAGGCAACAATAGAATCTGCGTGCGACCAAAAATACTCATTCTCTTTTGGATGGATAGGCCCCATCTTCATAGCATTCTCCGCGGTCATGCTATTGAATTGCTTAAGAATGAGTTGCGCTTCATCGGTCTTTAGCGCTTGTGGCGATACAGCCACACCCATCAGAAAGAAATCTTTGTAAACATCTTTCAATCCCTTTTCAGGTGAAGAATTTTGACTGTATCCTGCATGAACACAGCCAGCGAAAGCAAAAGCAAGAATTAATCTATTCATCAGTTTTGTTTTATAGAAAGCCCCTGCAAACAAATAAGCGATTAGAATCAGTTCGACTCTAAACCGGTTTTTAATTCAGTTATACTGGATCAAAAGCCCATATAATTTTTTGCATTATGATAGCATATATCTTCTACCATGCTGCCAATAAGCGGCATATCATCAGGCAGTTCGCCTCTTTCAATATCAGTGCCAATAACATTGCACAGGATTCGCCTGAAATATTCGTGACGCGGGAACGAGAGAAAACTTCTCGAGTCAGTAATCATTCCAATAAAGCGCGATAACAACCCCATGTTTGATAACGTGTTGATTTGTTTTTCCATCCCGTCTTTTTGATCGAGGAACCACCACCCGCTGCCCCATTGCATTTTACCGGGCGATGAACCATCATTAAAATTCCCGATCATGGTAGCAAACAACTCGTTATCAGCCGGGTTCAAATTGTAGATGATGGTTTTAGTAAGTTGATTATCGATATCCAGTCTGTCGAAAAATTTTGACATGCTGCCCGCCTGTGGAAAATCTCCTATCGAATCAAACCCTGTATCTGCGCCAAGCGTGCGCTTCATACGTGAATTGTTATTGCGCAGTGCGCCAAGATGAAATTGTTGCGCCCATCCTTTGGCATGATAAAGCCTGCACAGGTGCGTTAGTATGAACGAGCGAAGCCCTGTGATCTCTGTTGTATCGAGTGTCGTGCCTTTTAAAACTTTAGCAAACAGGTTTGCTGCTTCGGCCTGGGATAATTCCCCGTAAGGAAGTATTTCCAATCCATGATCGCATGCGCGGCATCCGTTCTTTGCAAAGAAATCAATCCTGTTTTCGAGTGCTTTCAATAAACCGGCCAACGAGCCAATATCAATGGATGATGCTTCTGATAATTTTTTGATATACGCATTGTATGCAGCAGGATCTTCAAAAGTATATGCTTTATCCGGGCGAAATGTGGGAAGCATTTTAATACCTGCCGATCCTGATTTGGCGTGGGCGATATGATACCCTAAGTCATCACAAGGATCATCGGTAGTGCAAACAACTTCCACGTTCATCTTCTTAAGCAGGGAATGAACGCGGAATTCTTTTGTTTGAAGCTTAGCGGAGCACTCGTCATAAATACGCTTTGCACTTTCTGAGTTAAGTACCCGGTCAACTCCAAAATAACCTTTAAGTTCAAGGTGTGTCCAGTGGTACAAAGGATTGCGCATCGTGTAAGGAACGGTTTCGGCCCACTTCATAAATTTTTCTTCGGGACTAACATTCCCGGTGCAATATTTTTCATTCACACCATTGCTGCGCATGGCGCGCCACTTATAGTGATCGCCTTCCAGCCAAATTTCAGTCAGGTTAGTGAACTGCCTGTTTTCGGCAATATCTTTTGGTGATAAGTGATTGTGATAGTCTACAATGGGTTGAGGGGCTGCATGAGTGTGATACAAATTCACAGCCACTTCCGACTGAAGTAAAAAATTATTTCCTAAAAACTTAGAGTTAACTGACACGTCTTAAACTTTTTATGTAAAACTTTAATTTAAACTCCGCAGAATGCATTGAACCCGCCATCCACGGGCACATCTACACCGGAAACAAACTTGGAAGCATCTGAGCATAACCACAACAAGGTTCCGGTTAACTCTTCAGGCTCACCGAACCTGCCGAAAGGTGTATTTTGAATGACGGATGCTCCGCGCGCTGTTAACGACCCATCCGGATTAGTTAAGAGTGCACGATTCTGCTCTGTAATAAAAAAACCGGGCGAGATTGCATTTACGCGAATGCCCGTTCCATATTTTTTGGCCATTTCAATAGAAAGCCACTGTGTAAAATTGCTAACGGCTGCTTTCGCTGCCGAATAACCCACCACGCGTGTGATAGGCCGAAACGCAGACATAGAAGAAATATTTATAATAACGCCCACTTTTTTTGAAGCCATTACTTCACCAAATATTTGTGAGGGCAGCACTGTGCCTAACAAATTCAAATCAACAACTTGTTGAAATGCTTTCGGGTCGAGATCAAAAAAAGTTTTATCAACGCCAATCGTGGCACCGGGCATGTTTCCGCCTGCTGCGTTGATCAAAATATCAATAGTGCCAAATGCGGAAATAATTTTTTCTTTCGCGGATTTCAAATCTTCTATTTGTAGCACATCGGCCTGAACAGAAATTGCTTTTCCGCCAGCCTTCTGAATTTCATCAGCGAGTGTTTGCCCGGCTTCTTTTCTTCGGCCAATAATTACAACATTGGCCCCGGCCCTGGCAAGCGCTTTGGCCATTGATGTGCCTAACACGCCTGTGCCACCGGTGATAACGGCAGTTTTATTTTGTAATGTAAAGAGATCTTGAAGGAATGCGTTCATTTTTATTTATTAAAATCACTAAATTGTTTATTCATTTCATCATCGCTGATGAAACTTCCCGAAAGTAACAAGATTCTGTGTTTAAATTCCAACGATTGGCCTGGTGTAAGAGTGGTTGTGAATTCCTCATCGGTAGGAATATAGGATTTAGAGGCTAAATTATTAATGGCAAACAATCCATACGTGCGTGCATGCCAGTGGGCCGGGTAGCCAATATTTTTTTTGTTATCTACCATTGCAATCGTGATTGGTTCGCTGCCTTTAGTAGCAGAGAGTGAAACCCAATCCGCACGCTTGCCCCACACATCTCCTTTTTCGAGGCCGTTGCTGTTCTTATAAACTCCGTTTACGCCATCATTATTAAGTGCAGCTACGGTAGTTGGTTTTCCGCTGGCATCAGTAAATACTTCAGGCTTTGTAGAAGGTTCTTCAAACGCGCGGTCAAGCCGGATGCCCATCATGCCTTCTTTACTTTCTTCAAATACTACTTTTTCTTTTTGTGCAGTAAGTTTAGTGGTTCGGTCAATCGCACGAAGATCATCCGTTCCGCTAAACACAAAGGTCGTTTCTTCAACCAATAAGATATTATTTTTTGAATCTATCCAATTTGCAGTTATTGAAAGCGTTCCTTTACTTTTTCCGCCTTCGGCCTTTACAACCTTTTGATGAATAATACTTCCATACTCAGATTTTTTATCTGCCGGTATTGCATACGAGTTATTCCAGAAATCAAGGTTGTTTACGTCACCATAATTGAACCACAACCCTACATGATGCGGATGATCTACCCGCTCGCCCGGACGCGGGTCTTTTGGAAAGCCCCGTGTTATCAAAGTGCCTTTGCTTGTGTAGATTGGATACAGCACCGGCTTATCTAAATCGGATGGATAGATGTATGACGTAAATAATTTACCATCAATGATCACATCCACTTTCTTATTTTTTTCATCGGTAACAAATTTTACAGCCTTTTGTGCAACGGCTGCACCACCGGATAATAAAAACAGGGACAATACGATTGCCCCTGCTTTTAGTGCTAAATTAAAACTACTCATGAATTAATATTTAAAAACTTTTCCACCTGCCATTACCTCCTGGGTTTTCTCATCAAAGGTTGCTTTCATTCCGGTTTGCACAGCCGCATTAACCATGATACAGGCAATCGCGTGCGAGTAGCCGGCTTCAACGGGAGCGTTTGGCTCTTTACGGTCGCGTACGCACTCCATCCAGTTGCGCATATGACCTGATGTGAGTGGATCATTGCCTGTATTGGCCGATGCCACTACTGTTTCATTCACTACATTCAAATCTTTATCCGGTAGCAAGTTAGCGCTCATGCCCATTGATTTG
>CAZNRJ010000066.1:8942-14024 GCA_964574945.1 uncultured Ohtaekwangia sp.
TTGGCAAATCGTTCGGTTAATCCACCTTCAGAAGATACTTTGTTTGTATTCAGGTTCATGATACCGCCATTGGAATAATAAATTTCGGCTGGCCTTTCTTCTCCATTGTGCATGCGCGATGAGAATGTTACCTGGAAACCGTTGGTAGGATCATTTGACGGGCCATAGTCAAAGGCAGCCGTTACAGTGTCCCAGTTTTTACGGCCGTCTTTCCACACATAAATACCACCGTTGGCAACCACGCTGCGGGGATTTTTCAATCCACTGAACCAATGCACCGTATCGATTTGGTGGCTCATCCATTGACCGGCCAATCCTGATGAGTATGGCCAGAAGAGACGGAACTCCAAATATTTACGTGGATCCCACGCTGAAGGAGGGCGGTTCATTTGAAAGCGTTTCCAATCTGTATCGCTTTCTTTAATCTGTTCAACCAATTCTTTTCTTCTCCAACGTCCGGGCTGGTTTACATTCCACGATAGCTCAACCATGGTGATAGGACCAAACTGACCCGACTGCACAAAGTTTGCAGCTTCATGATAATTTCTACCGCTTCTTCGTTGCGATCCTATCTGTACAATTTTTTTGGATTCGCGCACAGCCTTAAGGGCTGCCCGTGCATCTTCCATTGTTTCGGCAAAAGGTTTTTCAGTATACGTATCACATCCGGCTTTTACAGCCTCAACGGTATGAAGCGCATGTTGAAAATCAGCGGTGCTGATGATTACGGCATCTACTTCTTTAGAACTGTAAAGCGCATCATTGTTTACAAAGGCTTTAACATCATGCCCCAATTTTTCTTTGAGCATGGCTTGCCCTTCTTCACGTCTTCTTTTCCAGATATCGGAAACAGCCACCATCTCAAAATTTAATTCTTTATGATGATCAATGAAAGCCGGCAACAAGGATGAACGGAAACGATCCGAAAAACCAACTACGCCCACCCGCACCCGGTCATTGGCACCGATAATATTTCCATAACTCTTTGCACCAAAGCTCATAGCGCCCAGGTAGGTTCCTGCTGTGGCCAGTGCAGATTTTTTAATGAAGTCCCTTCTTGAATTTTTCATATCTACGTTAGTGTTAATTGAAACTATTTTAATTCTTTATATCCTGTGCATTAATGACACTGAAATGGCTCTTTTATCCCTACAAATTGGCTCTTTTATTTTATGATTGGAACGGATTTTATTTGATCGGGAGAAAATACCCCTAATCCATTAAAGTAATTGAAATGTAAGGGAAAACACAAAAAATTCGTCACATTGAGTGTAGTCGGGTGCATTTCAAATTGTCGCGACTCATGTTCAATGCAACTCTCAAAAAGTTGCATTGAACTCATTCGGTTAAAAGCGAATCTGATAACTTCTGGAGAGTTTGGCTGTGGCTGGCTTCCGAAGGAACGGGACGATTTGAAAATGTACCGCGTAATCTCAAATCACTTTTATACCCTGTACTATGCTACTGTTGAAGAAGACAAATAGAAGAATTTTTGTAAAGGACCTGGCCTTGCTTTCCAGCGCGCTGATGCTCCCAAATTTTACGTTCGCGAAAGGCAATGCTTCAAAAATGAAATTGGGGTTAGTCACGTACCTGTGGGGAAAGGATTGGGATGCGCCTACGCTCATTAAAAATTGTACGGCAGCAAAAATTTTTGGCGTAGAACTTCGTGTCGATCATGCTCATGGTGTGAGCCCTTCTATCTCAGCAACCCAACGTAAAGAATATAAAAAAATGTTTGCCGATAGCCCGGTTAAGATTGTAGGCATGGGCACAAACCAGCAGTATGATTTTGTAGAGCAGGAGAAACTTAAAAAATCGATTGAAGAAACTAAAGAGTGGATCAAACTTTCGAAAGATGTAGGCGGAACGGGTGTAAAAGTAAAACCGAACGCGTTTCATGAAGGTGTGCCCCATGAAAAAACGATCGAACAAATTGGAAAGGCATTGAATGAAGTTGGAAAGTTTGGCGCAGACTATGGACAAAAGATCAGGCTTGAGGTGCATGGCGAGGAGACGCAGGAACTACCAAACATTAAAGCGATTATGGATGTGGCGGATAATAAAAATGTATATACTTGCTGGAATTGTAATGAGCAAGACTTAATTGGTGGTGGCCTTGAATACAATTTCAATTTAGTGAAGGACCGGCAAGGTGATACAGTTCATGTACGCGAACTCAATATTGGACCGTATCCGTATCAGGAACTAATGAGTTTATTTGTAAAGATGAATTATGAGGGTTGGATCCTGTTAGAATGTCGTACTGATCCAGCCGATAAAGTGAAGGCTATGATTGAACAACACGAAGTGTTCGATCAGATGATTAATGAGGCCAAGAAGAAGTAAAAATATTTCCACAACTAACATGGGTAGGCTGATTTTTGAGGTAGTTTCTACTTGTTAACAGTCGCACTTACAATCTTGTAAATCATTCCATCGGGTTTAGTGGTAAGATACAACTCCCCATTTCTATCCTGGTGGAACCGTTCATCCACCTTGTCGCCATTTTTATCAGCATCACAAAGTTTAAATAACGTGGTTATTTCTCCGTTAAGGGAAATTTGAAATTCTTTTATAGGCGCTAAAGTTCCGAGCTTAACATCTTTCATTTCAATATAGAATAATCTGCCTTTAACAATATCGCCAAACAAAAACTTGCCTTTCAGTTCAGGTATGTTTTTCCCGAAATATTCATAGCCTCCGGCAATGGCGTTCCCTTCGTCATGATCGTATTGAGCAATGGGATACGTGAAATTGTTTTTGGAATCATCGGCAGGCAATGTATAAATGTTATGCATGTTTTGTGAAGGATCAATTACAAATGTTCCTTCGCGGGTTGGCCAGCCGCAGTTACTGCCGGCTTCTACCAAATGAAGGCCTTCAATATTATGATGCCCTACATTCGGAATAAATAATCTTCCCTGATGATCCCAGATTAACCGATGCGGATTGCGGAACCCTAACGCGTAAATTTCTTTTACCGTATTTGGACTTTCACTTTTAGTAAACGGATTGCTTTCGGGGATTCCATATTGACCATTGCTGCTGTTTTTTCCTTTTGGATCGATCCGCAAAACAGTGCCCCATATTTTTTCAGCGCTTCCACACAAAAATGGATATTCGCTTTCAGCGCTTCCGCCATCGCCCACGCAAACATAAAGCAATCCATAATCGGCTGAGCCCGGTTTAGAAGTTGGGTTAAATGCAATTTCCTGAATGCCATGAATCTGGGTTACCATATTAACACGCAACATCTCCCTTCCTTCTCCAACAAAAGGTATGGCTGCAGGTGTTTTTGTTTTCCATTCAGTCACTACCCATTGCAACGTTACTTTAATAGAATCCGCGTAAGCGAAATCAGCGTTGGCCGATCCGGGAAATTCAGAATGTGTGGTATAAAGCAAACCGTTTTTTTCAAAGTCGGGGTGGAATGCATAACTGCCAAAGCCGCTTCCGTGACCGGGCACGTTCATGAACTTTGGTTTTTCTTTAGCCATATCGAGATAGAGTTCCGGCTTATCCCCGTTCAGGTAAAATAATTTTCCGCGGAGATCCACCACAAATAACTTATCGGTCTTTGGTTGATTGGTAAGCTTAGTGATTCTGGTAAATGGAACACGCTCACTGGATGGTGGAATTTTGGCAAAAGGTTTCAACGTGACAACCAGCGAAGACATAGGAATAGGTTCTGGTATTGGGTTTTTTAATGCGTTGGGATCTACGTATGCTTTGCGCGGATCAGGTGCTTTTTTGGTATTGATAAACGCTACTATTGCATCTAAATCCTGATCAGGCAAAAAATTGAAACCTGGCATTTGAGTTTTGAACGTGTCGAATAGTTGCTTTGCCCGTTCGTCACCCGATTCGATTTTAGCTTTTGGGTCTTTAATAAAATCTTTGATCCATTCAGGTGAAACCTGGTTTGTCAATCCGCCCAGGTGTGGGCCTATTCCATCTGTTCTGAAATTATGACATGCTGTACAGTTTTGCGCAAACCGGGTTTGCCCCAAAGCGATTACCGTGGTGTCGGTCGAAACTGAGGCCACTTCATTTGGTTTGGAACAACCGGAAAGTAACAAGACTGCAATTGAACAGATAGGTAGGATTGACTTCATTGATGTAAATTATAAACGATCGGTACCAAAATTCACGTAATTTAGTGAACCTACAAATAAGACTGATTTGATACCATTAACCCTTAATCAGGAAAGACTCGTATTTTTCGTCTTTGAATTGTAAACAGTGTTAATTTAGTGATGTACGTGCTCTATGATTAAAATTAATTTTGATTTAAAACCCACTGACCTTTCTTCCAGGTTGTTACAGTTCTGGAAGTTGTCGGGTGAAAAAATAAACCTGATCGATAAAAACTACGACACTAATCAGGGATCACCGGTGTTTACAGTGGCTGGAAAATATTCTACCCGCGGCTGGACCGAATGGACGCAGGGTTTTCAATATGGATCTTCCATCCTGCAATTTGATGCTACCGGGGAAAAAGATTTTCTGGAATCTGGCCGGAAGAAAACAGTAGCTGTGATGGCTCCGCATGTAAGTCACATTGGCGTGCACGATCACGGCTTTAACAATGTGAGCACCTACGGCAATCTGCTGCGGCTGATGAAGGAAGGAAAAATTGAATTTAATGAGTGGGAGAAAAACTTTTATGAACTCGCCCTGAAAATTTCAGGGGCAGTACAGGCAAGCCGATGGACTGTTATTAAGAATGGAGGATTCATTCATTCGTTCAATGGTGCGCATTCTTTGTTTGTAGATACCATTCGCTCATGCCGTGCTTTGATCGTGAGCCATTGCCTTGGTCATGTTTTTCAAGCTGAAGGCGATGTAAAAATTGATCTGTTAGAGCGCGCCATTCAACACATGAAAGCTACGGCAGACTATTCTGTTTTTTATGGTGAAGGCCGGGATGTGTATGATTTGCGAGGACGCACCGCCCATGAAAGTATTTTTAATGTGAAAGATGGAAACTTTCGTTGCCCGGGCACTCAACAAGGTTATTCTGGCTTTAGCACCTGGACGCGCGGCCTGGCATGGGCAATAACAGGTTTTGCGGAAGAA
>CAZNRJ010000067.1:0-14015 GCA_964574945.1 uncultured Ohtaekwangia sp.
TTAACTGTTCCTTCAATAATTGTAGCTCTGTACTCTTTTGTATATAGTAGTACTGGCTTACATGCCTGTTTATATGAATATTGTGTGGGTGCTGCTCCAGCATTTTAATTAAAATATTAACCCTCTCAATTAATTTCTGACACGTATCTTTTTACTGCTTGCGCTCGTAGCTTTAAAAGAAAGAACTCCGCCAGTTAGCGGAGCCCTTTGCGCTCTATTAAACTAAACCTAAACGTTGTTCAATAATTATTTAACCTCTCAACACTCCTCATCATGCTCATTGGAGAAGAACTCCAACGAGGGCGGAGGAAGCTGCGGGGACGGAAGCGGATGCTTGCGCCATTGCAGGGGGTGAATATGTTATAACCACATTGTTTTTATAGGATAATTTTTGAATTGTCCATCCTTGGTAACGATAGTCATTTTTTCAACTATACCTTGGGCAATTATTATCCGGTCGAAAGGGTCGGAATGATGAAACTCCAACTGGGCATTGGCTAAAATATGGTCAGTAGTAATAGGCAATAATTCAAAACCAGAGTCTTCGATAATATCAAAAATGCCCGCCAGGGGTTTTTCGAGATATAATCTGCCTAAAGAGTGTTTAATGGCGATTTCCCAGTAAGAAGCAAGGCTAATGAAACAACTATTTTCAGCACTTTCGATAAGTTGTCTCGTCTTTGCGGGGAGTTTATCATTCTCCGTAATAAACCAGATTACGGCATGTGTATCAACCAGCAGGTTCACTTAGAGTAGTCTTCAAAGCCTTCAATAGGATCATCGAAATTATCTTTCATAATAACAAGACCCTTTGCTTTACCCGGCACACGGGCCCCTGTTTTCGGTTTTGAATCCTTTAACAGAGATTTAATGAAATCAAAAACCTTTTTTTTAAGGTTATCTGGCAACGAAGATATTTGTGTATATAATTGAATATTTGTCATCGTAGTGTTTAACAGTCAGGTAAATATAGTGATTTCAAAAAGCCAAGCCAATCCCCAAAAAAGCAAAAGACCCCAAAACTTCGGAGCCCTTTGCTCTCTATTTAAACTAAACCTAAACTTTATTTCATATCTCAATCCTTTGGGGAGTTGAGCATGTTAACCGCAGCGTCTCCTGCCCGCGCCTAAGCCAATGCAATGGAAGACACTGCGGAGAATGAGAAAAAACATCTCTTACTCTTTATCCTACAACACACTCTTACTCCGTGCCAAATATTTATTAAGCCACCGCGCATCCCTGCGCCATGCGTTGAAGAGTTCTTTATAATTTTCTTCCATGCTGCCCTGCAAGACCGAAACCCGCTCAAGGGCTTGACCTGCCTGCCGAATCCGCCAGTTGGCGGAGCAGGCACGGGTTAACTGTTCCTTCAATAATTGTAGCTCTGTACTCTTTTGTATATAGTAGTACTGACTTACATTCCGGTTTATATGAATATTGTGTGGGTGCTGCTCCAGTGTTTTGATTAACGCATTCACACGCCTGTCTGCCGACAGGCAGGCTCAATTAATTTCTGATACGTATCTTTTTTACTGCTTGCGCTCGTAGCTTTAAAAGAAAGGGCTCCGCCAACAGGTGGAGCCCTTTGCGCTCTATTAAACTAAACCTAAACGTTGTTCAATAATCTTTTAACCTCTCAACACTTACTCATCACGTTCGTTGGAGAAGAACTCCAACGAGGGCGGAGAAAACACACAGGCACATAGAAATATTAACTCTTCCATATTGAATCTATGTTTCTATATATCTAAGATTAAATCAAACCTCCTTCCAGGTGTGGTCTGCCAACAACTTAACTGCTGCAACAAAACTTTTATAAGGCAATTTTGATCGTCCCCATTCTTCAGGACTAATCATAGACACTAAATGAGAAGCATCTTCCTTCTCATATAGGAAATAAGTCTGGCCAATGACGGGAGCAAAACTGATCTGTGCATCATAGATAATCATCGACAGTTCCTTACGCTTCTGAATTTCTTTTGCATGGATAGCAAGCAACTCAATCTGTTGCCTGATCTGCGTAAGCTGCATATTCGTTTGCTCTTCCATAGCCGACAACGCATGATGCCGGATAATGCCGGCTTCGTTGGGTTTTATCACCGCTCCTGAAACTGAGGCTGAGTATGGCAACACGCTTAATTGCTTATGATAGATTTCTTCGTTCGTGAATTTCTCGCCTTGTTCGTTGTAATGATGTTGAACAACTTTTAAATAACCCTTGGGAGTTATTTCATGAAGCACCTCGAGGGTTGGTTTTTGATTTTTGGTAAACTTTGTTTGAAAGGAAAGCTGGCTTATGAATTCACAAAAAATCGTATCCCCTATTTCATGATTATCGAAATCAATTTCTTTACCATTGGGAGTAACGGTATACTGGCTTGAGAACGCCTGGTCTTCCAGCGAAACCCAGTTCATTGAAATGTTCAACTGCTTGCCGGTACCTGCAAGCTCAATCCTAAAAATCCCGGACTTAGGCCGATTACCAAATTCATACGTCCCCTTTTCGGGGAACAATTGCCATGAAGCCAGAAAATTATAAGCGTCAACCATAGAATGGAAAAAGTAGGCAGAAAGACAGTTGCCGGTAAGCAGTCTTTACTCTTGTGTACATGGTTTTAAATAGTTTAGCCGTGATATCCAGTATCCAACATCAAGAATCAAGGCATCACTTTTTATAATATTGCATCGCCTCTGGAATCCAGCCTTCCAAATCTTTGATCCGTGTAGAGTGCGAAGGGTGAGTTGACATAAATTCCGGAGGCTCCTGCCCTCCTGTGCCTGCCATCCGTTCCCAAAATTTAGGAGCACTACTTGGATCATATCCGGCCATAGCCATAAAGATCAACCCCATGTGGTCAGCCTCCGACTCATGGCTTCTTGAAAACTTAAGCATGCCTACATTGGTGCCCATACCTACGGCTTGCATAAAAATTTGTTGAGTCAGTGTTGGGTTTTGCCCCATCGCTACCCCGATTGTGCTCAACCCAAATTCTGCAATCAACCCCTGACTCATTCGTTCAGCACCATGATTGGCAATGGCATGTGCTACTTCGTGCCCCATAACAACCGCTACTCCCTGCTCATCCTGGCAAATGGGTAGTATGGCAGTATAAAAGGCCACTTTACCTCCTGGCATGCACCAGGCGTTCACCGTTTTATCATCCTGGATAAGGTTAAACTCCCAATTAAACCCGGCAAGCTGATTACTTAAACCTTTTTCGGCCATGTATTGCTCAACGGCCTTTTGAATGCGGACTCCCACGCGCTTAACCATAGCGGTTTGCTCCTGATTGGTTGATATCGGACCCGTCTTTATTACTTCCTGGTATTGCTGGGCCGCCATTTGATTGATCTCGTCATTGGAGACTAAACTCAGCTGCTTGCGACCGGTAACCGCTACGGTGGCACATGCAGTAACTATTGCGAGAAGCAGAACGAAGGATAAAATTTTATGAATCATAGTTTTCTTTTTTGTGATGCAAAGGTAAGTCCATTATCGATTAGCTATCAAAATTGCCGATGAAATTGCCGTTTTAGCTCAGATTGTTTCTAAATTTGCACAATAATCGGAAAAAAGTTACCCATGAGAATTTTTGCTGTAGGCAGGAATTATGTTGAGCACATTAAAGAGTTGAATAATGAGCGGCCAACCGAACCGGTAATATTTACCAAGCCCGATACTGCTGTTGTTAGAAACAATGCACCCTTTTATTATCCCGACTTTTCGAAAGATGTACATCATGAGGTAGAGTTGGTTTTAAGGATTTGCAAAGAGGGAAAAAACATTGAGGAGAAATTCGCCAACAAGTATTATGATGCCATTGGTGTGGGGATAGATTTCACTGCGCGCGACCTTCAGCAAAAACTAAAAGAGAAAGGATTGCCCTGGGACATTGCCAAAGGCTTTAATGGCTCCGCCCCTATTTCGGATAAATTTATTCCGGTAAGCGAATTTAAGGATATGCGCAACATCAATTTTAAATTGGAAGTTGACGGACAATTAAAGCAAGAAGGAAATACGAGTTTGTTACTTTTTTCGTTTGATTATATAATCTCTTATTTATCAAAATTTTTTACGTTACGCACAGGCGATTTAATTTTTACCGGAACCCCGAAGGGTGTTTCGCCTGTAGCGATTGGAAATAAACTATCCGCCTACATAGAGAATGAGAAGTTACTGGAGTTTGAAGTTAAGTGATGTAGTATTTTTTAGCCTGTTTATTTTTTGCGGTAACGCGACAGCGCAATTCAGTCCCGATAAGGAAATACCCCGCAAGATTGAACGAAGCAACTACCTGTTTCCGATAAAGCCAGGTAATACGGCTATTATTACCGGAACTATGGGTGAGTTGCGTGATACCCATTTTCATGCCGGTCTTGATATCGATACGCCTGGCATTGGTGTTCCTGTTTTATGTGCCGATGACGGCTATGTTTCGCGCGCAAGTGCGACTACCGGTGGCTACGGCAATGTGCTCTATGTCACTCACCCCGATGGTAACACTACGGTGTATGCACACCTTGACGAATTTAAAGGAGCTGTGGGAGATTTCATCAGGAAAGAACGGTATGCCCGTAAAGTTTCAGAAATTGATTTAGCCTTTACTCCCGGTCAATTTATTGTAGCTAAAGGTGAACTGTTGGCGCTCTCAGGAAACACCGGTGGTTCCGGTGGGCCACACCTTCATTTTGAAGTTCGTAATCAAAACAATGAAGCCACCAATCCGCTGGCGTATGAGTTTAATGAAGTGCGCGACAATTTAGCCCCTTTGGTTTTTAAAGTTGCTTTAAAAACAATGGACACTAAATCAAGAATCAATGATCAGTTTGGCCGCTTTGAATTTTCGGTTGTAAAGAAGGGCGATACATATTCCCTTCCTTACCCTATTTTGGCACAAGGCACTATTGGTGTTGAAGTGCTGGCGCATGATAAAATGGAGAACTCCCGCTTTCGATATGGGATTAACTACATCGACATGAAGGTAGATAGTCAGCTCGTTTTCACACAAACAATCGACAAAGTTGATTTCAATGAAACGAGGAGAATACTTACCGTGATGGATTATCAAACCCTTGAATCGAAAGGCGATCGCTTCAATAAATTATATATTGATGACGGCAACCGGTTAGATTACTATCCGGGCATTGCAAGAAAGACCGGAATCACAATAAAGGAAAAAGAAACCCCTGTTGAAATTCGATTGAAAGATTTTAATGGAAATATCAGTAAAGTTCATTTTGAATTGAAGCCTTCCTCGATAGTGGAAGAAACTCCCCTGCTCAATGCCATGAGCAAACCGTATGAAACTGAAATTCTTGAGAACACGCTAAAAGTAAATGTAAAAAGTTGTTCATCGAATGAATCAACAATTAGCGTTTGGCAGCAAGGAAAGTCAACTGCGGTTTCGCGCACTTACGAGGGCAGTAACCGGCAAATCTATTTGATTAACCTTCAAAGTATTCTTCCGGATTCCATTCAAACATGCCAGGGCTCTATTAAATTTAACTTTAAAGACCGCGTTCCATCAGAGACTGCTTATAAATATTACAGCGACCTGATGGATATTGAATTCCCTAATCAATCACTTTACGACACTGCCTTTTTGGAAATCACTTATGATACGCTAAACAACCAGGAGATTTTCTCCATTGGCAATCGCACCATCCCCCTTAATAAAAGCATTTCTGTTACCCTTAAACCCATGGCAACGTACTTTCAATCCCGAAACCTTGGACTATATCGCAAAACAGGAAAAGGGTATGCGTTTGTGCCCAGCGAATGGAAGAACAACCATGTAAAATTTAGCACTCGCGACTTTGGCCAGTTCACTTTTCTGAGAGATACAATCCCGCCAACGATCACAAAAATTGGTTTATCAACCGCTGCCGCGCGATTCAAAATAAAGGACAACCTTTCGGGGATCGCTTACTTCGAAGCAAACATTAACGGCCAATGGTTGTTAATGGTGTATGATTACAAAACCGGAATTTTAAAATCGGAAAAGGCCGATCCTTCAAAACCCCTTGCGGGAGATTTTGAATTGAAAATAGTTGATCAGGCGGGTAACGAAAGTATCTTCAAACAAAAAATATAACCATGGCACTTAAGGCTGGCTCAAAGGCTCCTGATTTTAAATCAAAAGATCAGGATGGCAGGGAAGTTTCACTTTCGGATTACAAAGGAAAAAAAGTTGTGCTATATTTTTATCCAAGGGACATGACTCCCGGTTGCACGGCTGAAGCCTGTAGCTTACGCGATAACTATAAGGCATTACAAAAAGCCGGGTATGAAGTTTTTGGAATCAGTACCGATGATGAAAAAACCCATAGGAAATTCATAGCAAAAGAAGATCTGCCCTTCCGTCTCCTTGCCGATCCTGACAAGACTGTTCATAACAAGTTTGGCGCATGGGTTGAAAAATCGATGTATGGACGAACGTACATGGGCACTGCTCGTATCACTTATATCATTGACGAGAAAGGGATTATCGCGGAAGTAATTGAAAAAGTAGATACCAAGAATCATGCTTCACAGATTTTAGGCGGCACGGCTCAAAAACCAGCAACCCAAAAGGCAGTTAAAGAAATTAAAAAGAAATCACCCGCTAATTCAACAAAGAAGGCTGCCAAAAAGAAAAAATAGAACTCACTGAACTTGATGTTTTAATATCCTTCGGGGTGCCTTATCTTGCACCGGAAAAAATCAAAAGTAATATGGCCCAACAAGACCTTTCCCAACTTAAAAAAACTGCCAGCCAAATTCGCAGGGACATTGTGCGCATGGTGCATGCCTGTCAATCGGGTCATCCGGGTGGATCATTAGGTTGTACAGATTTTTTTGTTGCACTCTATTTTCATGTTCTTAAACACAATCCAAAATTTAGTATGGAAGGCAAAGGCGAAGACTTGTTCTTTCTTTCCAATGGACATATTTCACCGGTATGGTATGCCACCTTGGCGCGCGCTGGTTATTTTGATGCAAAGGAATTAGCCACTTTTCGTTTTTTGAATTCACGCCTTCAGGGTCATCCTGCAACACATGAACATCTACCGGGAATTCGCATTGCCTCCGGTTCATTGGGACAAGGGCTTTCTGTTGCACTGGGTGCTGCCCAGGCTAAAAAGCTGGATGGAGATAAAAGCCTAATCTATGTGCTGATGGGTGATGGCGAGCAACAGGAAGGCCAGGTGTGGGAAGCTGCCATGTACGCAGCCCACAATAAAATGGATAATGTAATTGCCACGATTGATTATAACGGTCAGCAAATTGATGGCCCGGTAGATAAAATTTTATCGTTGCTTGACCTTAAGGCTAAGTGGGAATCGTTTGGATGGATCGTGCAGGAGTTTGATGGCAACAAAATGGAAGATGTTCTTGCCGGTCTTGAAAAAGCAAAAGCACTTAGCGGAAAAGGTAAACCCGTACTTAACCTGATGAAAACCGAAATGGGTTTTGGAGTGGACTACATGATGGGCTCTCACAAATGGCATGGAGTTGCACCTAATGACGAGCAATTGCAAAAAGCATTAGATCAATTGGAAGAAACAGTTGGCGATTACTAATTTTTCTTCAATCCCTGTATCACCACATTTCCGGTTCCATTCTCCAAACAAGGATATTGAAATTCTTTTTTTACCTTTTTCGGATTGTTGATGGTTTCATAAAAATCATCCAGGTATTTTAATGTTGCTTTCACGTAACGTTCGTCATCTATGATTGCATTGGCAGAATAAACTTTGTAGAGTTCATCCTTCAGTTGATTGAACTTTGCAATTGCAGGATCAAATTGGCTCATATCTTTAATGCAGTAACCACGATACCGCCTCTCGCGCGTTGAGCTTAATAACAATTCGGCAGCAGGCATTGCATAAGGCGCACCCACAATGCCTGCATGATCGAAATCATAAGCTACCGTATAGGGCCGCGCGGCTGAATCCGCTGAAATTAATTTTACATTCTGTAAATACTGAACCGACCAATCGGTGTTGCCGATCATATACTCAAACACTGCCATGATCAAAAAGTCATTATATTGAGTTTGCTCTGGCCTCACTAATTTGCCTTCGACAGAAGCCGCGTTATTTCTCTTGGCCATCTGATCCTCATCTTCAATTAATATTCCGTAAAATGGCTCCGGGTTTTTTGATTTCGATCCTGTGTCTTCAAATATGACCCGCACTAACCGCACCCGGAAAGATTTTGGGGTAATCACATTATAGAGTTTATAAACAAGGTATTCCCTGATCACATACTTATCATCGCGGCAAGCGGTTACTAATTTTAATTTATCCTGCTTCTCAAATAAAGTATTTTTTGTCCCTTCATGCGAGAAATTCAACAACAAGGGTGGGTAGGTACAGTTCGACTTAAGTTTGCGAAAATGCCCACGGGTTTTAACCTTGACCGGAATTTGAGTTTGGTCGTTAAGCGAGTTCTTATATCTTAATGTTAAGGAATGATATTGAGGATCATTGCCCCTGTCTTTCATCAATTCCGAAATTGATCCCGACAGGGTAATTTCGATTAATTCTTCTTCCCCGAACAGATTAGCAGGCTGTGCAATTGCCAAAACGTGAGAAATCGCAAAAAAAAGGATGGCCAAAGAAAACCTCATTCGCTCTGTATTGATGTAATACCATAATTCTAAGAAATTCAAACCTTTAATCCAATTCAAATTGTCGCGGTTGGGGGTTTTGATCTTGTAATGGACTCCTGCTGTTCCGCGCCAAAGCGGGTTATCACTTCGGCAAAATTTAGAGGTGGCGCGGGCGGTTTATTTCGTTTCCTTACCCCGGACTCCGTCCGGGGTTACAAACATTACGCCCCGATGGGGCTTTTGGGTGTGCGAGAATTTGAAATGCATCCCTTATTTGTGTTAGTTGAAATCAACGGCAGCTATCGTCTAAGCTTAGCGGTGATTTCCTGGAGGTGTTGATTTTTTTTTGCTTCGCGATTTTCTTTGCTGAAGGATGTGTGGTATCGGTGCGATTCAAGAAATGTTTTCTGTACCAGGTTCCACTCCCGTTCGGTTTCAACAACTCCTAATTCTTTTAATTCTAACAAAAGCCGGCCTCCTATCTCATAGAAATCATCGCGGCCCAGATAATCAAGATCGGCATCACACAAGATTTTTTCCAATTTGGTAATTGGTGATTGTGGAATTCGGGTTGCCATAATCATTCCGCAGATGAGATTAACCTGATCGGTACTCAGGCCGTAGGCTGGGAGTATCTCCCGTGCTAATTCCGCACCTCGTTCCTCATGGTTTTTGGGCGAGTGAATAAATCCTGAATCATGAAGAAGGGCTGCAAGCCGTAATAACGAATGTTCCTCGTCTGTAAGTTGCTCTTTATTGCCAATCACCCGGGTAGCAGTAAGCACATCATAAACATGATCTATATTATGATAGTGATGATGGGGCATCTTACTCTCTAACATTTCAACAATAAACTTTTCTGCAGCAGCAAAGTCGGCAGTACCGGAAGCACCGTTCTTACTCAATGAATTTCTCAGGTCTTTGAGTAATGGATCAACATTCCACCAAATTAAATCAATATCGTTTGTTTCGCGTGCCTTCTTAAGCCAGTGAGCAGATTTGTTTAAATCTCCAAGTTGACTGAATGCATGGGTCAGGTAAATATTAACGCCCTTCTCCCCGGCCTCACTCCTTTTCAAAAGTCCATCCAGCAATTCATTTGCTTTGGTTTCTTTATTCATACCCGCATAAGCTCCAATAAGATAGGCAATCATGGAAGGTGGTTGAATCTTAGACGTACGCAATCCTTTCGATAAAGCATCAACTGCCTCATCATATCGGTTAAGTGTAAGGTAAAGCCTACCCAGAAAATCGTAAAAGCGCAGCACCGTTGGATACAATTGAAGCGACTCGTTGAGTGTTTCAAGCGCTTCATCATACCGGCCCAGCAGATAGAGTCCTAAGAATCGGTAATTAAAATATGCAACCGTGAGCGGATCAATTGTTTTAGCTTTTTCAACCACACGCAGAGCTTCTTCATGCCTGCCCATAGCATTTAACAGATAACTATAGGTATACAGCACCATTGCGTTGTTTGGTCCCAACTCCATGGCCTTCAAGAGCAATTCCCCGGCAGATTTAAAATCCTTAACAATAAAGAATTCAACGAATGCTTTTGTCAAATAATCATTATCCGTTGGGCCTCGCTTCCATGCTTCATCCAAATAGATTTCAATCTGATCCTTCGCTTCCTGAGGGGAAAGGTCTCCATTCCATGACATGCGGGCGGAGTATGAACTGGCGAGATATGAATAAGCTTGTTTAAAGTCCGGGTCCTTCGCAAGGGCCTGCTTAAAGTAATCGGATGCAGTGCGATAGCCATCCACACTCCATTGATTAAAAGCGTGCCTGCCTTTTAAAAATAAATCGTACGCGTCCCGGTTTTTGGTTGGAACTTCTTTAGGTTGTGCAACGGGGTTTTCGTTGATAGATGTATGAAGCTCCTTTGATACAATCTCAGCCACGCTATTCTGAATCTCAAAAATATCGTCTAAGCTTTCAACAAATACTTTCGACCAAACAGGTTGATCTTTGATAGCATCAATAAGCTGAACATTAATCCGAACTTTGTTTCCATGCGCCTGGGCACTGCCTTCCAGAATAAATTTTACTCCCAGTTCTGTGGCGATTTCAGGGGCCGATTTTGTTGTTTTTCTATAACGCATCACCGAAGTCCGCGAGATCACCCGAAGCTGAGAATTTCCTGAAAGCTGAATGAGAATATTTTCGGTAACTCCATCGGCAAAATATTCCTGCGAGGAATCATGTGATAAATTAACAAAAGGAAGAACAGCTAATGACTTATCAATTAAATTTTGCCCCGACTTACTTTTCTGTGCATCCTTAGCAACCTCTGCACATTCGCTGCTGAGTTGTTCTGAATAGGAATCTGAAATCCGGCCCGGGTATTTGATGGCATGAATGATTTCCTTTATGGCATTAGCAACTTTATTTACCTGATCCCGATAAAATAAACCGTTGGCATTATCTTGCCGGTTGTCATCCGGACGAAGCGGGCGATTGACTCCCGGAGAACGGAAAATAAAATCAATAGCGCGTAACTTGGAATTCAATTCGGTTTCAAACAAGTTGCGATCTTCTGCATCCAAATTATGAATCGCCACCGGCAACACCCGGCTCGCTACATTTCCATCCCTTAGCTTAATATCACGGCCCAATGAATCGCGCAAAGCCATTCTATTAAAAACACAAAATTCACTTTGCCAGGCAAAACTTTTTGTGTCGCAATAAATTTGAGAAAGGATGGGAATGAAAATTACGGCTTTTAGTTTTCCTTCTAAGCTTTTATCTACATTATGGGATTCTAAAAGCCCATCAACCGGGTTTGAATCAAAATAGATCGACAAACCATCTTTCAGGGTGCTTTCCAGTTCTCTCTTGAGTTCCTCAATAAAGTCGGTTACCCATCCGTTGCTTACCTGATACCCATGCGCTGACGAAGATCCCAGTGTACTCCTATTGTCTTTGTGTCGATATGAAACAAAGATGTCATATTCATATCCTGGAATTACTGATGGCATAGTTTCAAATATACTAACTTGTTGAGGCTAAGGCAACGGAGTTCTGTCTAAGGTGAAAACTTAACACGATATAAGCTGCTGTTTTCATTTTGATCAGGCAATTGTATAACACCAATATAATCGAGCTGAAATTTTTTGGGATGCAAAGCAAGGACAGAAGCGAATCCCATAGTCGCGCAGATACTTCCCGTTGTTGCAAATTGGCTTATCGCCTTCAGGCTTTTCACATTCATGTCATCCCCTATTGATTTTACATACACAGGTGCCACGTGCAATCCAATATGGATTGGCTTCTCGGGCTTAAAGGGTGCAGTACTAACCCAGATCGAACGAACTACATCCATCAATGCAATCTCCGTGTCCATCGCCAAAATGATCGAAGTCTCGGTAACTTCAAATATTTTAAACTCAACCTGCTGATCCTCAGCCATAGTATTCACCAGCTTCTCGATCCGCTCTCTTTCCATCACTAATACTCCAGCAAGTTCTACACAAGCCATGTAGAGAACAGGTCTGTCTATAATTCTTTCAAAGGTGACTTTCTGTACTTCACCTGCTGCAGGTTTAATATCCGCAGCAGTGAACATTACATTAGGATTTATATTTGTATGACGTTGGGGATAAGGCCAGGCTTTGACCGTATCCCGGGTACCTCCCTCCTTTTGTTTCAAATCAAATTCGGAAAGAACTGTAAGCAGAAAGGGTTCCTGGTAATATACCTGACTGCGCAAAACAGCTGATCCAAAAACTGCTTTGCCCAACAACGAAAACAAATCATCATTGCCGCCATACGAATCTTTAGCAACCAGTGTAACCGGGAATTTGTTTATCAATTCTTCATATCGCCTAATCCATCCTTCACCGGCAAACCGAATGCTGGTGTTTACAAAATCAGTTTTATCAAACGGAATAAGAACCACTACTTCGCAACCTTCTTCAGCCATAGCCTCGGCAAAGAGTATATCGGCACCGCATGCAAGCGAACAATAACCAATGCTTGCGTGCAAGGTTCGGATCGCCCCTTTAATTGCATCCTTAACTTTTTGTTCTGTTACAGCCGGAAATCTTGGTGTTGCCCGAGTGGGTGCATCGATCATGTGGCCTGCAAAAGCAACCACTTCGGGTGGAGCAAAAATGCGGAATACATCTTTTGAAACGGGCAGGTAATGATTGAGCAGCCACAGTTGATTGTGGACGCTCGTTACTTTTCCCCAATCTGTGCCTGCAGCGCTGCGAGCGTTCAAATAATATTCAATAGATTTTTCCTTATCCTTTAGCAACAGATAGGCTTCGCCCAAGGTAGTCAATTCCCAAAAATCTTTTGTATCCGGTTTTAGTAATGCAATAACTTCCCGTGCTAATTCTTTGCCTTTAACACTTTGCATTACCATAGCCGACATAGAAGCTGCATTAATGCCTGTGTAGTAATTCTTTGTGCTGGTAAAGTTTTTCAGATAGGTATCGCGCGAAAGCAGGGCAAAGTTTGTTTGCTGATTTTTTTTGAATAACTCTTTATAAATGCTCCCTAAGATTCCTGCTGTCTCAATGTCATCGGGATTTATCTTATAAACAGGCTCTAAAAATTCTCGGGCAGCCTCCGGTGCCCCGGATTTGGAAAGCGAAAGCGCGTAAAGTTGCTTTGCGCGGATGTCATCAGAATTTGCAATTAAATGTGCCTTGGATCGGGCTTCCAAAAAGCGTCCGTGATTGATCAGGTCTTCAATTGTATTTACAGAATCTGTCACCCTTAGATTATTTGTCTTCTAAGGTCTGATTTTTTTTAACAAACCCATCGTACATTACTTTAAACTTTTCAGCTTGAGAGGTTTCACCCTTCTCTATTTTGCCAGCCTCGCCCTGTTTCACCAATTCAAAATATGCCTGTGGCAACTCATCCGAATACATGGTGGGTGCGGCTCCAATTTTTGTAAGACCGATGTATGAAGTAAACAGAGCAAACAGCATCAGTAATACCAAGGCATGATCCTTCAATTGATTTACTAACTGAACAGGGGAAATCTTTTCTCCCTTCATTATCAAATCTCCTTTTGCATACCCTGCAATTAAAAACAAGAGTAACAGCGCAAATGCAAACTCCCCGGCAGGTTCGGTAAGTTTTGGCGCGAACGGCACGGCAGTCATTGATAACAGGTAGAGAATAATGGATAACCTAAAAATAATTGCTAAAAAAGCTATTGTCTTGTTTCGATTCTTATTGCTACGCCACTGAATCAACATCTTTAGGAATTGTATCCCTATCAACGTCAACCCGGCCAATCCATAAATTACTTCAACCCATTGAAAGTGAATATAGAAAACACGCAGGCCAAGAATAGTGGCAATAAGAGTAAGTGCAAATAATTCAATTTGATTAAGATAATTTACTTGCTTGTCAACTGAAAATGTAGCAATAAATTGAACCGCAAATAAAAAAGCG
>CAZNRJ010000068.1:0-3782 GCA_964574945.1 uncultured Ohtaekwangia sp.
TTATTTTATCAATGGTTGTATCGCCAATGCCACGCTTGGGCAGATTAATAATTCTGCGGAAAGAGGCTTCGTCCTGCTGGTTAAGGGAATATCTTAAATAGGCGAGTGTATCTTTTATTTCCTTACGTTGATAGAAGGAGAGCCCGCCCACTACTTTATACTTGATGTTCATGCGCCTAAGCGCCTCTTCAATAGCGCGCGACTGACTATTCGTTCGATACAAAACCACGAAATCGCTGAACTTATACTGATGTTGCATCTTCTCCTCGAAAATGGAAGTTGCCACCAACTTGCCTTCTTCGTTATCAGAAACTGCTTTGATCAGTTCGATCAGGTTTCCCTCCTCATTGCTGGTCCAGACTTTTTTAGGCAGCTGTGCTTTATTTTTTGCAATGACGGAATTAGCCGCTTCAACAATAGTTTGAGTGGAGCGATAATTTTGTTCAAGTTTTATGATGCGCAGGTCCGGGTAGTCTTTCTCAAAATTGAGAATGTTGGAAATATCAGCACCGCGAAAGGCATAAATACTTTGCGCATCATCACCCACCACGCAAATGTTTTGTTGAACGGCCGCTAACTTTCTGATGATAAAATACTGGCAAAGGTTCGTGTCCTGAAACTCATCCACCAGCACATATTGAAACCGATGCTGGTATTTATTTAAAACCTGAAGCTGTTCTTTGAATAGCCGATCGGTATTCAGAAGCAGGTCATCAAAATCCATGGCTCCCGACCTGAAACATCGAAGTGCGTAAGCCTTAAAAATATTTCCAATCTCTGGACGCATATTGGCCGTGTCATCGGCCATCAGAATTGGATTGGCTAAATACTCTTGCCAGGAGATAAGTCGGTTCTTCGCAGATGAGATACGGTTATAAACCGTGTTTACTTTATACTGCGTATCATCCAGTCCCATTTCTTTGATGATGCTTCGAAGCAACGATTTGGAATCGTCTGTATCGTAAATCGTGAAGTTGTTTGGATAGCCTAAGTAGTGCGCCTCGGATCTTAAAATACGGGCAAACACTGCGTGGAAAGTACCCATCCACAAGTTGCGTGCATCCATGCCCACCATTTTCTCAAGCCGGTGGCGCATCTCTTTAGCGGCCTTGTTGGTGAATGTAAGCGCCAGGATATTGAACGGATCAACCTGTTTGCTGTGGATTAAATGAGCAATGCGCAGGGTAAGCACCCGGGTTTTGCCGGAACCTGCCCCCGCTATTATCATGCAAGGCCCCTCTGTATTAATCACACCTTCCCGCTGCGGCTCGTTCAGGCTCTCTAAATAATCACTCATAAATCATCGCAATATAGGCAGCTATCAGGAATGCCGAAACAGTTCATTGCCCTACAAATTTGGTCATCTTAAATTATTCATTCACGCAATGTGTTAAGGATATTGATTCCTATTGAGTTATGGATTAAATAATCAGCAACTAAAAAACTATTAACATCAAATTCTGATTTTTAGAAATTCGCACGTAATTTTGACAAACAATAAAGGTGAGCTTCACATCATCCCCACAAATCTTCCCTGATGATGGCTTCAGCGTAACAGCCGCTGAGCCGTGGATCAAAGCCAAGACTTCAATCATTCAGCAATATGTAAGTTCGTTTGTGGGTACCCTGGCGGGAAAGGCGGATGATGTTGTTTTTATCGATCTGTTTGCAGGCAATGGAATATACTCATTAGGAGCCCGATCGGAATTGTTTGCAGCCCCGTCACTCATGGCCTTGTCGCAGGAAGTGCCCATTACAAAATTCATTTTTTGCGAGAAGGAAGAAGAACAACTGCGGATTTTAAAAATCCGGGTGAACAAAAACT
Organism: uncultured Ohtaekwangia sp.; assembly: GCA_964574945.1. GTDB lineage: Bacteria > Bacteroidota > Bacteroidia > Cytophagales > Cyclobacteriaceae > ELB16-189. The sequence continues at coordinate 1,826 of CAZNRJ010000068.1, forward strand.
TCAAGAAGAAGAATGTCTTGTTGCTGGATGGCAAGCCGCATGAAGTTGTCTCAAAGTTTACCCATTATGTTCCGCGTAGTAAGGGCTCTTATAAAGTAGCTGTTTTTTGCCTGTGCGATTCATTTTCATTCGATCTTCATTTCGATACGGTTATACAATTGGCCGATCAGGGTTTTAATTTTCTCATCCCGTTTACGTTTGCTTTAAATGACCGGCTTAATTATCGATTTTACCTAAAAGAAAATCGCGAAAAACTTGCAAGCTTTCTGGCTGGTGAAGGAGATGTAAAACGCCTGGAAAAAGACCTGGACAGCAATCATCAGTTTTATAAGCGATTGGTTCAGATTTACCAGGGCAACATGCTGGCGCTTGGTTATAGTCTTTCAGTCTCCACGCATAAAGCCGATTCGGGGCTTATGGAACTGCCGGCTTATCAAATCGGGTTTTTCTCAAAACAAATTTCAACGAAAACTATTCAGCATGATGTGGAAGCAACCCGTCATCAGCAGTTTGAATTGTTTCAATGATGATGGCGTTAAACTGCCAATTGCTAAGGTTGACAACCTTTCTTATCAGAGGCAAAAAGGTTGTTAACCTTTACTTGACAAGAAGATTGTCAACTTTATTAACTTAGGGTTTTATTTTAACACAGAATGATTAAGGTAGGAGAGATCTTGGTTTCGGACGATGTGAGGGATGTGGAGTTTGTTTGCAATTTGGAAAAATGCAAAGGGGCTTGTTGTGTTGAAGGCGACTTAGGTGCACCGCTCGAAGAATCCGAACTCGAAACGATGAAGTCAATTCAAAAAGAGATCAGGCCTTACCTAACGGAAGCAGGGGCGAACGCCATAAAAGAACAAGGGGCCTACATTTTAGATGAAGATGGTGACTACTCCACACCCACCATTGGTGGTAAAGAATGCGCCTACGCACTTTACGATAAGCAAGGGATTTTGAAATGCGGAATCGAGCAGGCTTATCTTGATGGCAAGACTAAGTTTAGGAAGCCCATCTCGTGTCATTTGTATCCTATCAGGATAACAACCAATAAAAAAGGATTTGAAGCTGTCAATTACCATAAATGGGACATCTGTTCAGCAGCCTGTAAACTGGGCCAATCGTTGGGAGTGCCAGTTTATAAGTTTTTGAAAGACCCGCTCATCCGTAAATATGGCGAAGCGTGGTATGCCGAACTTGTTGATCAAATTGAGGGTAAATAAAAAGGCCCCGAACAATCAGGGCCTTTTAAATCTTTAGTGAGAGAAGCTTATTCAGCTACAACATTCACACTGATTGTATGTTTCACTTCTTTATGAAGATCTAACGTTACGGTGTAGGTTCCAAGCTCTTTAGGCTGTTCCTTGAAATGAACCTTTTTGCGATCTACTTCAAAGCCTTTGCTCTTTAGAATCTCGGCAACCTGAACAGCTGTAACGGCTCCAAAAATCTTTCCAGACTCGCCTGCTTTCGTTTTAATCTCAATGGTAAGTTCACCAATTTTAGCAGCCAGGGCTTGAGCATCTTGTTTTAGCTTAGCAGCCTTATGGGCAGCCTGACGAATGTTCTCAGCAATCAATCGCTTGTTAGAATCATTGGCGATAATGGCCGCACCGGTAGGAATCAAAAAATTTCTTCCGTAGCCGGGCTTTACTTTCACTGTATCATTTTTGTAACCCAAACCTGATACATCTTGCTTTAATATAATTTCCATGTGTATTTCAGGTTAAGGTTATTTTAATGAATCTGCCAGGTAAGGAAGAATAGCAACGTGACGCGCGCGTTTTACAGCTTGCGCCACTTTGTTTTGAAACTTCCAGCTGTTACCGGTTAGTCTGCGCGGAAGGATCTTTCCTTGCTCGTTAATAAATTTCAATAAGAAATATTTTCGGTAATAAAATATCCAGTGGCTAGTTTTTTGGTATTATTATCAATAAAATTATACCTAAAAATATCAAGT
>CAZNRJ010000068.1:3792-7071 GCA_964574945.1 uncultured Ohtaekwangia sp.
TTCTTGAAGCGGCAGTCTTTTGGTTTAATTTCTGCGCGCTTAATGGGTTCGTTCATTAGTGTCATGCTGCAACTTCCTCCTTTCTTGTGGTTTGTTTTTTAGTGCGATTGAATTCGCCTTTACGTCTGCGGGCATTATAAACAACCGCATGTTTGTCAAGCGCAATAGTTAAAAAGCGCATTACCGATTCGTCTCGTCTGAATTCTGTTTCCAGCGTGTTAACAAGGTCGGAGGAGTCAGTCGCAAACTCAAGAAGGTTGTAGAAACCGGTAGACTTATTTTGAATCGCGTAAGCCATTCTTTTAAGTCCCCACTTTTCTACATTGATCACCTCAGCTTTAGCTTTAGTGAGCAGCTTCACGAATTTTTCGACAGTATCCTTTGCCTGGTCTTCAGACAAAACGGGATTTAAAATGAATACCGTCTCGTAGTTTTTCATGTAACTATGGTTTTAAAATGGACTGCAAAAGTAGACAAAACCTCCAAATTGACCAAATCCAAACAGAAATAACCTAAAATCCCGCAAGGTTTATTGTTCGTTTAGCCTCCAAATTACACTCAATTTAGAGTTTGAAAGCTGAGATTTTTTTTGACGTGGATTCGGCTAAAAAAAGCCTTTGCTGCCCGTTTAGTTGTTCATTACACTTCTTAGGACCGTAGGCTTCATTTTGCAGTACAGGGCATGATTTACTGCACAGATCTTTAGTTGAAGGTTCAAAATGTAAATCTTATTGCTTTTCTTATGCTTTATTTGAAGGTTTATCCCCTTGAAATAAAAAAAACTTATAGCAAATTGCTGACTTATCGATAAGGAATGGGGTATAACATTAACGGGATTCAACAGATTGGCCTTGGGGTAGAAGATGCAGAACAGGCCTGGGCCTGGTATCGAAAAGTTTTTGGCATGAATGTGCCTATTTTTCGCGACCACGCCACAGCTGCACTAATGACGCGATACACAGGAGACATTGCCCATGAGCGTTACGCTATTTTGGCCATGAACCTTGAGGGTGGGGCTGGACTGGAAATATGGCAGTACACGAGCCGCTCGCCACGATCATCTCCAAAAATTGAATTAGGTGACACGGGAGTTTGTGCCGTTAAAATTAAAACGCGTTCTGTTGCTGAGGCCCACAAAAGTATGGTGGCAAAAGGAGTAACTATTGTCAGTGAACCTGTTGTGGCCCCTGATGGAAGGAAACATTTTTTTGCGTTTGATCCATATTCAAATTTGATTGAAGTAATTGAGTCGACCAGTTGGTTCCAGGAACGCAACCAAAATTTTGGCGGTGTGGCGGGGTGTGTAATTGGGGTTACCGATATTGATAAAGCCCTTACGTTATATCGTGATATTCTTGGGTTTGAAGAGGTGGTTTATGATGAGTCAAAGCAATTCCCTGATTTTGAAAAATTGCCGGGCGGTGCTCATTCATTTAGAAGGGTACTATTAAGATCATCCGTAACCCGGCAAGGTGCATTTGGCCGGATGTTAGGGCAGCACGAAGTAGAGCTGATTCAGGTAGCCGGTGCAATTCCCAAAAAAATATTCAAAGATCGATGGTGGGGAGACCAGGGCTATATTCACGTATGCTTTGATGTAACCAATATGGACGACCTGTCTAAAACCTGTGCGCAAAAAGGTTTTGGGTTTACGGTGGACAGCCGTGATTCATTTGATATGGGAAAAGCGGCCGGTCACTTTGCATATTGCGAAGATCCCGATGGCACATTGGTAGAATTGGTTGAAACGCACAAAATACCGATTATCGAAAAAATAGGTTGGTATCTCAACTTGAAAAAAAGAGATCAGTCCAAGCCCTTGCCAAACTGGATTTTAAAATTGCTTTCGCTGAATAGTGTGAAAGACTAAGCGATTTACTTCACATCAAATTGAGTAGTGCCCATCAGGTATCCATCGGTATATATTTCAACCAGGTAATGGCCTGCTACATAATCCGATCCTTTATCGTAGATGTAGATTAGTTTTTGCCCGGTGTTATCAAATAAAATCTCCTGGGCCGAAGTATAAAACTCTTCTTTGCCATTGAGCATGAATGTGCCTGAGCCTTTCGTAGTATCAAATATCGGTTGGCCATTCTCGTCTATTATGCGAATAAGTATTTTCTTTCCTTCAATAGGAGCCACTTTGTTTTCGGCAATGCTAAACTCAACTTTAATTTTTTCTAATTGTCTTTTCCTGAACGGGGGATCTTTCTCCTTTCCTTTCGCAGTTACGGAAACCAACGAAATTTTTTCTGCTTTTAACTGCGATGCAATGGCAACTTTAGACGCAAGTTCTTCTTTATTTTTTGTAAGTTGATTAAGAGAATCGTTCAAAACATTTTGCTTTGTTTTTAACGTCCTGTTTTCCGAGTAAAGTTCTTTGTTTACTGATTTTAGTTTGTCAATCTCATCATCTTTCAGCTTGAGCAATTCTTCATATCCTTCCAGCCTGTCCTTCAATTCTTTGATTGCCTTTGTGCTACGGCTATTGCTTCGGTTTAGTTCAGCCGTTACTTCGGCCTTGGCCTTTTCCAGTTCTGTTATATCACCGCCTAACTTCTCAATCTCAGCTATCTTTTGATCAAGCTCTAACTTTACGTCATTCAAACGCTGCATCGTGGAAGCCAAGTCTTCCTCTGTAGTGGCCAACTCTTCTTTCACTTCAACTTTCTCCTGGTAATCCAGGTATATTTTTATGCTTTGAACAATCACGATTACGGCCAGGATACCTACAATAATTCCCATTTTGTTGCCGGCTTTCTTTGGAGCGGGGGCGGGATTGGTTGGTTGTGTCATACAATTGAATTTCTGGTTGTAAAAGTAAGTTTTATTAAAAGGATTACCAACGTACTACATTTTCCAAACAAAGTGTTGCCGGTTAAGGGCCGGATCGAAAAACAGGATGCCACATCGAAACAAGTCAGCGCTTCCATATACCAATTCATGCCTGCTTAACTCCCGCCATGCTTTTGCCATTTCCTCTGAGTGATAAATATCATCAAGAACAATGATCCCTTTTTGCGCTATTCGTTTCGACAGCAAATTGAAATACCGCATTGTAGGTTCATACCGATGGTTCGCGTCCATTAAAGCAAAATCTGTTTTGGCGGGGTTTTGAAGATAATCGGAAAGGGGAGTTTCGGGCAGGTGGTAAAGGCATACGACCACAAGATTTACACGCACGTGGCGTTGAAGATGGTACGAAACGAGAAGCGCTTTCACAAGCAGGCGCAGGAGGAAATCCGGATTCTCGAGTTCCTGAAACGGCAGGACCGC
>CAZNRJ010000068.1:7081-9127 GCA_964574945.1 uncultured Ohtaekwangia sp.
ATCGGAAAGAGTGCTGTCCAGGTTGCCTTCAATTAGTTTTATGTTCTTAGCTTCAAAATATTCAAAATGAGTTAGCGCAATATTGATCAGCTCTTTATTCCCTTCAAATGTGATGACTTTAGACTGTGGTTGTTTTGAAAGATAGAGGGATGTAATTCCAGCGGATGTACCCAATTCAATTATTGAAGTTGCCCCCATGTAATTGATCAATCGAAACAGTAATTCACATAAAGGGCGAGGGCTAATACTGGTTTCAGCTACTTTGGCCAATGATCTTTTTTCAGAATTGAAATGGGCAGACTGAGCTCCCAAATCTTTCATCTCAATTTCGAGCGTACTTTCCAATAACTTCCTGCGCACATTTTCGATATCTTCAAACCCCGGGATTTGATTTTTATTGAGGATTACTTTTTCATAAAAATCAAAAAAGTAAGGCGAGTGAATAGAGTGCTCATCTGCCACGTGCAGCCAATGATTGAGATAGGATTTTATCTTAAAAGAAAGAGCCACGCTAATTCAGAAAGTAAAAGTTAAAATATTTTAGGGAAGGATTAATAACAATCGTTGAAGAACGATTAATTGAGTCGCAGGGGAGCAACCATGGTAAATTCAGGCACCACTACTTCAAAGGTAAAGCCATCAACAATGCGCTCCATTTGATAGGTGCCCACCATTTTACCGATGCCTGATTTTAAATTACAGCCTGAAACATATTGATGAGCCTGGCCGGGTTCTAAAACGGGTTGCTGACCCACCACGCCCTCACCTTCAACTTCGCGCGATTGAAAGCCCGCATCAAAGATATTCCAGCGTCTGCGCAGCAATTGAATGGTAAACTCGCTTTGGTTTTCGATGGTGATGCGATAGGTAAACACATAGTGATATTGGCTGGGGCTTGAGTAGGAGGGTTGGTACTCCGTTTCCACAGTTACTTTAATTCCTTGTGTTATTTCAGCAATCATTCGTTCAAAAATATCATTTTTTTCTATTTTTCAACCTGATAAGCCAATTCGTTCACCGAAAATTAATTTCATGTCCCTTGATGTTAAAATAGCCCCTTCCTGGAAAGAAAAGCTCAAAATCCAGTTTGAGCAACCCTATTTTAACCAATTAATAGATTTTGTTAAGGGGGAATACCGAACGCAAACTGTATATCCGCCCGGCAAAGAAATATTCAGGGCCTTTGATTGCGCTGATTTTAAGGACGTGAAAGTGGTGATTATAGGGCAAGATCCCTACCACGGAATGGGGCAGGCAAACGGCCTTTGTTTTTCTGTGCGTGATGGAATTACCATGCCGCCTTCCCTGAAAAATATATTTAAAGAAATTGAGGAGGATTTGGGTAAGCCCTTTCCTAAAAGCGGTGATTTGGAACGGTGGGCAAACCAGGGTGTGTTACTTCTCAACGCTACGCTCACGGTTCGCGCTTCATCTCCCGGGTCGCATCAAAAAAAGGGGTGGGAAGAATTTACGGATGCTGTCATAAAAGTGATCTCAGAAGAAAAGAGCAACGTGGTGTTTCTGCTTTGGGGCGCTTATGCGCAAAAGAAAGGTGAAATTATTGATCGGGCGAAACATCTTGTGCTAATGTCTGCACATCCTTCACCGTTCTCAGCCGACCGCGGTTTTTTTGGAAACAAACATTTTAGCAAGACAAATGCTTACCTAAAGAGCAAAGGATTGAAAGAGATTGATTGGTGAAAACCAGATTCTGGATTCTTGATCTTGATCTTAATATCCAGCATCCAGTATCGAGAATCCAGAATTACTTCACCAGCTTAAAGAATCTTTTCCAGCGAATTTTATTTAAGAAGCTTCCGTGCTTATTGATGGATAGCCAGATAAAAAATCCTTTTCCTACAATGTGATCTTCAGGCACAAAGCCCCAGTAACGCGAGTCGAGTGAATTATGACGGTTGTCGCCCATCATAAAATAATAATTTTGCTTAAAGGTGTACTCAGCTACCTCTTTACCATCAATAAGAAGTTTGTCGCCTTCAATCTTTACATCCTTGTTCAGGTCGTAATCTTTAATGGTGCGCCCGT
>CAZNRJ010000068.1:9137-13848 GCA_964574945.1 uncultured Ohtaekwangia sp.
TATGTATAGAGTGTTGAGTCGTTAATGATAATTTTCATTCCTTCTTTTGGAATAGTCAATGGACCGTAGGTGTCACCGTTCCACTTTGTATATTTTGTTCCGGGGAAAATACGGGCATCCGGTCCTTCGTGTGTCCGGTAATCTTCAGAAACAGAAGTAATATAAGGAAGCGCTTTTAACTCATCGACTTTAGACTTTGTAAGAAACATCTGATACACCACCTTGTTGGTTTCCGGCCGACCTTGAAAACTATAATCATCCGGATCAATATCCAACTTCTCAAGATTGCGTTCATTGATTTCATCTTTCGATGTAACAAGATAGCTTAATTGCTCCCCAGGAGGATTGGGCTGCGCTTCCCCGTTTATGAATAACTGACGATCCTTTATTTCAAGTACATCGCCTGCAACTGCCACACATCGTTTTATATAATTTGTCTTCAAATCAACCGGATAATCAATCCATGTTGATGAGTTCATGTTAGGGTAATTATTTTCAGCAATACCCGGCACGTTAAATACAACCACATCATTTCGCTTTACATGTGTAAACCCAGGCAAACGATAAGTAGGTAATTGAATCCAATCCAAATAAGAAGGGATTTCAGTAAACCAGATTTTTTGATGCGTTAGCGGAATTTGAAGCGGTGTGCGTGGTGTGCGCGTTCCATAATGAAACTTACTGACAAAAAGAAAATCGCCTACCAGCATCGAGTTCTCCATAGAAGGAGTGGGGATGGTATAAGCTTCCATGATCAGCCAACGGATGAGCGTTGCCGCCACTACTGCAAACAAGATGGCATCCCACCATTCACGCGCTACCGATTTTGGTTTTTCTTGTTTTGGAAGTGACGATATTGGGCCTAAGTATTTTGTGGTTTTTCTAGCAGCAAAAAACGGAAAATATAGCCAACCAGTAGTGATTGCAAAGGTTTTTTGCCACGACCTTTCTTCTCCAAAACATCTTAATAGCTCAACAATATTTCTGATTAAAACATAGATGTTGACAAAAGGAACCAGTTCTAAAAAAACTTCATATCGTGGTCTTCCAACTATATCATTTACCGTTACGGAATTCCAGTAAGGAATGAATGCTAACCAACCAGGTTTACCAGCCTTTTTAAATAATTGATAATACCCAATTGAATTTAGAAGTTGAAAAGGAAGAGTAACCAAAAATAGCCCAAGAGATTCCATTTGTGTAGATTATAATTTTGGCAAAGAAACGGATTTTAATAATAGTGACACGTTTTATATTTGTAAAAAATCATCCATGGTAAACACCCCTTTTTTACCGGCAAGCCACTCGGCAACCAGCACAGCACCCAACGCAAACCCTTCGCGGGAATGTGCCGTGTGTGTTATTTCAAGATCATCAATTGCGGATTGATACTTTACCGTGTGGGTGCCCGGTGCAGGATCGACCCGGAACGAATTGATTGAAAGAGCTTCTTCATTACTCGTTGCTCCCAATTTCCATTCTTTTTTACGGCCCAGGTTTTTAATTATTCCTTCTGCAAGTGTGATGGCAGTGCCGCTTGGGGCATCTTTTTTTTGAGTGTGATGAGTCTCATCAATCGATACTGAATATTGTGGATACCGGTCCATCATTTGCGCAAGCAATTGATTTAGTTTAAAAAACAGGTTTACACCGAGGCTATAGTTTGATGCATAAAAGAATGTCCCGTTTTTCTCAATGCAGTACTTTTCAATTTCTGATTTGTGATGTAGCCACCCGGTTGTTCCACAGGCCACCGGAATTCCTTTTTCGAAACAGGTCTTCAAATTAGAGACAACTGCTTCTGGTTGTGTAAACTCTATGGCAACATCAACGGGTTTATGGAAGTCAGAAAAATTATCTCCCATATCAATCTTGCCGGCAATTTCATGTCCACGGTTTAGGGCAATGCCTTCAATGATTTTGCCCATCTTGCCATATCCGATTAAGAGTATTTTCATTTAAGATTTAATTATAACAACATAGGCACACAGGCCACATTAGGTTTGAGGGAATTTGACGTTGGTGCAAGATCATTCACAAATGTAGTTTATCTCTAACTGTTCATTATTATAAAAATACTTTCCGGATTTTCTATGCGCCTATGTGGTTCAAGATTAAAATCTCAGTTTTAATGCAAGCCCCGTGCTTCGTCCCACCAAATAATTATTTTCTATCGTGGGCTCAATGCTTATTTGCAATTTCGGGTTTAGATCAAATTCTTTCAATTGCGCATCCACATGGGCATCCACCATTTGAAGGATGTAAAAAAATCCCGTAAGGATGATAAAGAAATCGCGTTCACGCCTGGTTTGGTCAACTACCGTGCGAAGCTGATCTGATGTGAGTCCATCGGGGCTTAATCCACCACCCGAAGCAGGATCATTAAGTAACGTATACAGATCGTTCTTAAATCGCACATTCAAATCGTGATAATAATTAACTCCATACAACAGAGCGCCAAAGCCACCATACACAAGCGGTATTTTCCAATACTTCTTATTATAAAACTGACCCGAACCCGGAAATACCGCGGCATAAAGCATTGCTTTGCGTGGATCGTATCGGGTTGCGTATGATTCAATTTTTTCTACCGGTCGATTGTCTTGCACCAAAGTATCGGCTAAGTTTCCTGATGGGATGGTGTCATTCTCCTGAGCAAGCGAGAAACTGATTGCTGAAAGTAGAAGGCCAATGCAAAGTGCTGCGGAACTTATGCTTTTAAACGCCTTTGTACTTCCATATTTCATAAGCCTTGTATTGAAGGAGCAAAAAAACCCCTTGCTTACACTTTTAGAATATCAAGAATCCGGTTAAGGTCTTCAATCGAAAGAAATGGAATTCGGATATCGCCCTTCTTGCCATCGCTCTTTACACTAACTTTCGTGCCAAAGTGTGACGATAACCGGGTTTGAAGCTGCGTAACTTCTTTTGCCTGCGCGGATGGGGTGGTAGTTGTGTTGGTTTCTTTAGTATTTGCAGTCAACCCGCGAGCCAGTTCTTCTACCTTTCGAACGGAAAGATCTTCTGCTAAAGTTTTCTTGAAAATGTATAGCTGCGAATCCGGGTTTTCAACATTGATGATTGCGCGGGCATGCCCCATGGTGAGTTTATTATCACGCATGGCAATCTGAATATCGGGCGGAAGCTTTAATAATCGAAGATAGTTGGTAACAGTAGAACGGCTTTTGCCCACACGATCGCCAAGTTCTTCCTGCTTTAGATTACATTCGCTAATCAGGCGCTGGTAGCTAAGCGAAATTTCAATGGGGTTAAGATTTTCACGCTGAATATTTTCGATCAATGCCATCTCCAGCATTTGCTGGTCATCAGCCGTGCGCACATAAGCAGGAATCTTTGTAAGACCAGCCAACTTCGATGCCTGGAACCTGCGCTCCCCGGAAATTAACTGATATTGATTGGTTGAAAACTTCCGAACTGTAATAGGCTGAATGATGCCATGTACTTTAATCGATTCAGCTAATTCCTGCAATGCGTCCTGGTCAAAATGCTGGCGCGGTTGAAATGGATTGGTCTCAATTTCAGAAAGCAAAATTTCGTTGATTGAACCTGTGATACCTGTATTCTCTTTCTCCCTTACCGGAGAGGTTACATCTACATCTAATTGTTCGTCCTCAGGAGCATCGCTCAATAGCGCACTCAATCCCCTGCCCAATGCTTTTTTCTTGCTCATTTTACAATTCCGTTTTTGTCAAGGATTTCATGGGCCAGGTTCAAATAACTAATAGCTCCTTTGCTCTCGGCATCATGAACGATCACCGGTAATCCAAAACTGGGCGACTCACTTAATTTTACGTTGCGTGGTATAATCGTTTTGAAAGCGATGTTCTTGAAGTGAGTTCGCACTTCTTCAACTACCTGGTTGCCCAACGATGTTCTCGAATCATAAAGCGTTAACAGGATACCTTCGATTTCCAATCTTGGATTTAACCTGGTCTGGATAATTTTTATTGTGTTCAATAATTTTCCTAATCCTTCCAGGGCAAAATATTCGCACTGTACCGGAATCATAACCGAGTCGGCAGCAGTTAATGAATTGATGGTTATCAAACCCAATGAAGGCGAGCAATCAATGATAATAAAGTCGTATTGATCTTTGATAGAAGCCAGCGCGTTCTTCATCTTTTCTTCGCGATGCTCAATGTTTACCATCTCTACCTCAGCACCTACCAAATCAATGTGCGATGGAAGTATATCTAAGTATTTTAAGTCATTCTTTACAATGGCATCTAATGGATTTACTCCATCCACCATACATTCGTAAATGCCCTTCTTAACTTCTTTGGGATTAATGCCTAAACCCGAGGTGGAGTTGGCTTGTGGGTCAGCATCTACCAACAAGGTTTTGCACTCAAGCACGGCCAGGCTGGCAGCCAGGTTAATGGCCGTAGTGGTCTTGCCTACGCCTCCTTTTTGATTCGCAATGGCGATAATTTTACCCATCCTTAGGTTTCAGTGGTTGTTCAGTTAAAAAAATAACCCCGACTTTAATCGGGGCTACAAATATAGGGTAATGTGCGGATGTATCAAGTTGCTAAAAAGCGGAATTCATGGTTATTGAGCCTGAATTTACTTCTTTTTCGAAGCCTTGCGCGCCTCTTCACTGGCTTTCATCGCTTGCTCCAGCTTGCTCATGAAACTCGATTTTTTGCCGGTTCCTCCACCGGCAAGGAGTTTCTTGTTATGGTCATCC
>CAZNRJ010000069.1:0-701 GCA_964574945.1 uncultured Ohtaekwangia sp.
TCGCGACCCCGACCTTGGCAAGGTCGTGCTCTACCAACTGAGCTACTCCCGCTTAAATCATCCAAATTGAAGGTTTAACTATGCAAACCCGCCTTTTGAACCCCCGTTGGTTATAAGGGACTGCAAATTTAATAGCCATTATCAAAAAACCAATACACCATTGTCAATTTCAGGTATTTATAAGTTCCCCCGCTTCACCTCCTCCACCGCGTAATTAACAGCGCGTGCCGTAAGTGCCATATATAATATTGAAGGACTTTGATTGCCGGTGCTGGTCATGCAGGCGCCATCGGTTACAAAAACATTTTTACACAAGTGCATCTGATTCCACTTGTTGAGCAGGGATGTTTTTGGATCGTTGCCCATGCGGCATCCGCCCATCTCATGAATGTCGAGGCCGGGCGCCTGATGGCTGTCATACTGTTCAATCTCTTTCACGCCTGCTTTTTTCATCATCGCGGTGCTCTGTTCTAAAAAGTCTTTGGTCATTTTTTCATCGTTATCATCATATCCCACGGAAGTGACCAACAACGGAATGCCCCACTGATCTTTTTCGGTTTCGCTCAGGCGCACCTGGTTTTTTTCTTTCGGGATGGTTTCGCCCTGCATGTACATATACACACGCCAGCGACCCGGGGTTTGAACTTGCTTTTTTAAGTCGGCACCGATCGCGTTGTTTTTATCAGCCCACCAGCCTTCGC
>CAZNRJ010000069.1:711-13684 GCA_964574945.1 uncultured Ohtaekwangia sp.
GGTGAAGGTGGTAAACCCGCCCACATAATCGGTGTCTTGTTTTTTTAAGTTGCGATAGTTGGCAATTATGGGTTCTGTTGGGTTGCGACCAAAATAATATTTGTCCTCAAAGCCTTCCAGGATGCCATTCACCGAGGCGCGGTAATTATGGAACGCCACATACTTGCCGAGTAATCCATTATCATTTCCCAATCCATTCGGAAAGCGGTTTGATTTTGAATTGAGCAATACGAGGTTACTATTGAGTGCCGAAGCATTCACAAAAATAATTTTTGCTTTGTACTGAATCACTTCATGTGTATTGGCATCAAGGATGCGCACTCCGGAAGCTTTCCCTGATTTCTCATCGTAAATAATAGAGTGCACTACCGAATGCGGACGGATAGTAAGATTACCGGTTCGTTCCGCCCACGGCAAGGTTGATGAAACTGAACTGAAATAACCACCAAACGGACAGCCGCGCATACATAAATTGCGAGCCTGGCATTGGCCACGCCCTTGTTGCAAATGAATTTCTTTGGGTTTGGTAAGATGCGCCCATCGCGCCTGCACCATAAAGCGATCAGGAAAATGCTCCTTTATCTTTTGTTGCATGTGCGACTCCACACAATTGAAATCGAACGGTGGAAGAAACTCGCCATCGGGCATCGCTTCTATCCCGTCTTTGTTTCCACAGATGCCAATAAAGTTTTCTACATGCGAGTACCACGGAGCTACATCTTTATAGCGGATGGGCCAATCGAGTCCGTACCCAAAACGAGCGGGTGCCGAAAACTCATACTCACTCCAACGCTGCGTGGCACGACCCCACGTTAACGACTTGCCACCCACCTGGTAGCCGCGCACCCAATCAAAAGGTTTCTCCTGCACATACGGATGATCTTTATCTTGAATAAAAAAATGTTTGTTGTCTTCCGCAATACCGGCTGACTTACTGATGAGCGGATTTTCTTTTAAAAATTCAGCAGTAAGCCGGCCACGGTTTGGGATTTCCCACGGTTGTTTTGTGGCGGTAGGGTAATCTTTATTGTGCACCACATTTCTTCCGCGCTCCAGCACCAATGTTTTCAATCCCTTCTCACAAAGTTCTTTCGCGGCCCAACCGCCTGATATTCCCGAGCCAATTACAATGGCATCAAAGGTTTTTTCATCCTGATTTAACATAGCACTGGTAGTTAGTGTAAACCAAGTCGTCAAGACCACTTTGAGTGGTCAGACGACTAAAGCTGTTTGTGTGGTTGAAATTAAGAAAAACTTAGGTGTCAAGACACCTTTGAGGTGTCAGACACCTAAACCAATTAGTGTGGTTGAAATTCAAATGCGAGATGAGGTGTCCTACACTTTTTTGCGAAGAAATATAAGTGCAGGACACCTTATAAGCTTACAAATTGGTTTCGACAGGCTCCTGACATAGTTTAGAGATTCCCTCTGATTTTTTATTAACTGAAATAGGTGTCAAAACACCTAAAAGGTGTCAGACACCTAAGCGCGGGATAAATTTTCCCGCCTTTGCATAACATTAGTTACTAAATAGTAGAACAAATAAGAAAGAATGCCGTATATTAGTTCTACAATTAAGTACTATATGATCGAAACAAGATTAGGCGAATTTGAAGAAGTGATGCTGCTTCTCACGGGTATTTTAGGTGATGAAAATGCGTATGCGTTTCGCATTGCCGAAGAATTTGAATCTCAAACCGGCAGGTCGGTATCCATTGGCGCTGTGCACTCTACCCTCGACAGGCTCGAGGGCAAAGGTTTTTTAAAATCCGAAATGGGAAAGCCCACTGCCGAGCGCGGTGGAAGAAGAAAACGGATTTTTACCATCACCGCACTGGGTAAAAAAGTGTTGAAAGAATCGCGCGATTTTAAAGTTGCATTATGGCAACAATACCCGGCTTTCAGTACAGGCAAATTAAGTTTTGGTGGCTAACCCAACACACATACCGCCCAAACCGGCAACCCGGGTGCTCCGTGCTTTTCTGCGAACTGATCTCGCAGAAGAAGTGCAGGGTGACCTCGAAGAAAAATTTTATTCAGACATAAAAAGTAAATCAGTCTTCAAAGCAAAACTTAATTATTGGTATGAAGTAGTCAACTACATCAGGCCGTTTGCGATAAGGAAGTCAACGTATTCAAATTCTACAGCTATGTTTCAAAGTTATTTTAAAATCGGGTGGCGGAATCTTGTTAAGAGCAAAGGATATTCGTTCATCAATATAAGTGGGTTGGCATTAGGCATCGCTTGCTTTTTATTCCTGCTGAGCTACGTTCGGTATGAAAGAAGTTATGAAGACTTTCATAAAAATGCGGATAATATCTACCGCATTACACTTGACTTATACAAAGGCAGTGAATTTTTGATGACGGATTGCGAAACGTACGCGCCTTTCGGCCCTTTGGCCAAAGAAAAAATGCCTGAGGTAGTCGACTTTGTAAGAATGATGAACAATGACAATACCCGGGTAAAAATCGGGGAGCAAAAATATCTTGAGGAGCGAAGCTATTTTGCTGACTCTTCGGTGTTTACAATTTTTTCATTTAAGGCACTTCATGGAGTTCTGCAAAGAGCATTATCCAAGCCTAACCAGGCGGTAGTTACCGCCAGCACAGCCAAAAAATATTTTGGCCGCACCGATGTGGTAAACGAAACCCTGGAAGCACAAGGAGGACTCTACAAAATTACTGCTGTGATCGAAGATGTGCCTACCAATACGCATCTCAAATTTAATTTTCTTCTTTCACACATCACGTATCCAACAATTCAAGACAACTATACCGATTATCGCTGGGAAAGCGGAAACAACGAATTCACTTATTTATTGATGGCTCCGGGTACGGACATCATTGCGTTTAATAAAAAGCTGGCTGATTTGTCAGCATCATTGAAAGATAAAATTAATGAGGATCGGTTTTCGGCAGAGCCTATTAAAGATATACATCTGTATTCGCATAAAACGTATGAACCTGAAGTGAATGGGAATGCACAAACGGTTTATGCATTGCTGATAATAGCTGTATTCATTATGGGGCTGGCATGGGTTAACTACATTAATCTTTCAACAGCTAAAGCAATGGAACGCGCGCGCGAAGTAGGAGTTCGCAAAGTGATGGGGTCGGCTCGCTCTCAATTGATTTTTCAATTCCTGACAGAGTCAATTTTAGTCAACATGGTTGCCGCGGCAATGGCTTTGATGATTGTAAAAATTGGATCACCCTATTTTTATGAACTTACCGGTCAACCACTGATAGATTTTTTTCAGAACAGCACATTTTGGTATTCACTGGCGGTAATTCTCGTTGTTGGAATTGTTTTTTCTGGTGGTTACCCGGCAATTGTCTTGTCATCCTTTGATCCTGTTACGGTATTAAAAGGAAAATTCAGGTCATCGGTGCACGGACAATGGCTGCGGAAAGGCTTGGTTGTATTTCAATTTGCAGCCACTACTGTTTTAATTATTTGTTTGAGCGCAGTCTATCTGCAGATCAAGCACCTTCAAAATTATGATCTTGGGATGGATATTAGTCAAACACTGATTTTACGCGCACCGGATAAAGATCAAGCAGATTCTATTTATCAGAATAAATATGCAAGTTTTAAAACCGAACTCCTTCGCGATCCATCTATTCAAGTTGTTTCCCTATCACAATCTATACCAGGATCTGGTTCAGTATCTGGCCTAATTGAGATGAGTACCACCCAAAGTATTTTTCAATTTGGCAAAGATAAAAGTGGAAACAGTTTCAATTATTCTCATTATCCTATTGATGCGGATTTTATTCCTGCTTTTAGCATGGAGCTTAGTGCGGGCAGAAATTTTGAAGCGGGAGTGACTAATCAGAATTTGGTTATTATTAATGAAGAAGCATCAAAATCTTTGGGATTTTCGTCTCCGCAGGAAGCTGTTGGATCAAAAATTACCTATCGTATATGGGGAAGTGAATATTCAACCGTTATTGGAGTTGTAAAGGATTTTTACCAGCGCTCGCCAAAGGAAAGTCACATCCCTATGATTTTCAGATACTATTCAGGGTTATCAGGGTATGTTACACTTAAAGTAAAATCAAATAATATTAAGGAAACTATTGACTATGCTAAAAGCAATTGGGATGCTTTGTTTCCATCAAGTCCGTTTAGCTATTTCTTTTTAGACGAAAAATACAATCAGCAATACAAAGCGGATGCACAGTTTGGAATTGTAATGGCAACATTTTCAGTAATAGCGATTGTGATTGCGTGCCTGGGTTTGTTTGGTCTTTCTTCTTTTACTATTCTGCAACGCACCAAGGAAATTGGAATCCGCAAAGTATTGGGCGGATCAGTAAGTCAAATTGTACAACTGCTCTCACGCGATTTTATCAAGTGGGTTTTAGTGGCTGCGCTACTTGCTATGCCTTTGTCATACCTGGCCATGGAACAATGGCTTTCAACCTATGCAGTTAGAATTGATTTGAGTGTTTGGATATTTATCGTTCCCCTGATTACAATTGTTCTCATCTCAATCCTTACGGTAGGTACCCAAACATTTAAAGCAGCAAATACTAATCCTGTTAATAGTTTGAAGACTGAGTAATTGAAAAACCAGAGCATCATACCACCCAAACTTGCAAGTCAATTGTTGCATGCTTTTCTACGCCACGATCTCGCAGAAGAAGTGCATGGCGATCTGGAAGAAAAGTTTTATTCAGACATAAAAAGTAAATCTGCCTTCAAAGCAAAACTTAATTATTGGTATGAAGTAGCCAGCTACATCAGGCCGTTTGCAATAAAGAAATCAAAATCAACGTATTCAAATTCTACTGCTATGCTTCAAAACTATTTTAAAATCGGGTGGAGAAATTTATCCAAACAGAAAATGTATTCTTCTATCAAGATCGGTGGGTTTGCATTGGGCATCGCGGCTTGTTTGCTGATCGCCTTGTTTATCAAAGACGAACTTAGCTATGATCTTCACTATCCCGATGGAGACCGGATTTATAGAGTAGTGGTCGCCTATAACTTTAGGGGGGAATCAGGAAAAGATGTTTGGTTCCAGGCGCCTTTTGCAAAGGCTTTAAAAGATGACTACCCTGAAATTGAAAAGGCAGGCCGTTATATTTCAAGTGAACTTTTTGGCGCAGGCAGTAATCAGATCAGACGCGCTGAGGAACTGGAAAACACATTTGAAGAGGGGTTTGCGTATGCCGACCAGGAATTACTGGAAATACTTCAAGTGCCTATGGTATATGGCAATCTTAAACATTGTCTCGATGAGCCACGCACCATTGTTATTACAAAGCGAAAGGCCGACAAGTATTTTCCCGGAGAAAACCCGGTTGGC
The DNA here is from genome assembly GCA_964574945.1 of uncultured Ohtaekwangia sp. Taxonomy (GTDB): domain Bacteria; phylum Bacteroidota; class Bacteroidia; order Cytophagales; family Cyclobacteriaceae; genus ELB16-189. The sequence continues at coordinate 6,033 of CAZNRJ010000069.1, forward strand.
AAGTTAATGGTGACTAACAATGACAACAGCAATCCTTTTAAGATAGGTGGTGTTATTGAAGATTTTCCAACCAACTCTCACTTGAAATTTGATTTTATTATGACGATGAAGGGAGTTGAATTCTGGGAGGGTGAACAATCCAATTGGGGTTCGACTAACTATCCAACATATATTTTACTGCGGGAAGGCGCTGATGCTGCTCAATTGGAAAAAAAGTTATTAAAGGTTATTGAGAAATATTTGTTGCCTCAGTGGCTGGAAGAGGGAATGGTAGATGCCCAGGAAGCTGCGAAAAGTGGATGGTTCGTGCTTCAACCCGTAAAAGACATTTACCTGAGGTCAGAGGGTATCAGTGACCGGCTGGCACATGGCGATATCCGGTTTGTGTGGCTATTTGGTGCCATCGCTGTATTTATCCTTGTCATTGCCTGCATCAACTTTGTTAATCTATCAACAGCCAGGTCAGCTAACCGTGCTAAAGAGGTTGGCCTGCGCAAAACAGTAGGTTCTTTCCGGAGCAACATTATCAACCAGTTCCTTACTGAATCATTGGTGTTTAGTTTTTTATCTTTTGCCATTGGGATCATCCTCGCATGGTTGCTGTTGCCGTTCTTCAATGAGCTGTCAGCAAAGGCATTGATCTTTCCGTGGGGGGAGTGGCAGTTGTATCCCATTCTTATTGCCGCAGTGATTGCAGTTGGAATATTGGCAGGTCTTTATCCTGCATTTTATTTGTCAGCATTCATGCCCGTGAATGTGCTGAAAGGAAATGTGAGCCAGGGAAGTAAAAATGCTACGACCAGAAGTGCGTTAGTGATCTTTCAATTTACAACTTCAATTGCATTGATTATCGGTACGTTCATTATATATCGTCAGGTAGATTACATATTGAACAAGAAAGTTGGCTTTGATAAAGATCAGGTGCTGATGATCCAGGGAACCGGAACGCTGGGCAAACAGGCCATCAAGACGTTTAAGAACGAACTGCTCCAGTTATCCTCTGTAAAGAGTGCAACGTTGAGTGATTACCTGCCCATCAAGGGTACCAAGCGAAACGGTAACGGCTTTTACAAAGAAGGCAGAAGTAAAACCGACCACTCAGTCGGTGGCCAAATGTGGCGCGTTGATCACGACTATTTAAAAACCATGGGCATGAAGCTTGCGGATGGCAGGAATTTTTCTGAGGATATGCTCACAGATTCTGCTTCTATAATTATTAACCAGCAGATGGCAAAGGAACTGGACTTGAAAGACCCCGTTGGCCAGCGCATCCAGAATTGGCAGCCGTATAATGTGATCGGAGTGGTAGAGGATTTTAATTTTGAATCGCTGCGCAATAAAATTGAGCCGCTTGCCATGATACTGGGCGACAACAGCTACAATATTGTCTCGGTCAAAATTAATTCCTCCAACATGGCTTCGGCACTCACTTCTATCGAGACTGTCTGGAAAAAGTTTTCGCCTAATCAACCCATTCGTTATTCATTTCTTGATGAGAGCTATGCCCGCATGTATGACGATGTGCAGCGCATGGGAAGAATTTTTATCAGCGCAGCCGGACTGGCGATTATTGTGGCGTGTCTTGGTTTGTTTGCCTTGTCGGCTTTTATGGTAGAGCAGCGAAGCAAGGAGATCAGTATTCGTTTGGTGCTGGGAGCTTCTTTAAAAAGTATCTTCAGTTTGCTCACGCTTAACTTTTTGAAATTGGTTCTTATTTCCATTGTGATAGCCGCACCCATCGCCTGGTATATGATGAATCAATGGCTTCAGGATTTTACCTATCGAACTGAAATTACATGGGATGTATTTGTACTGGCGGGTATTATTGGAGTACTCATTGCAGTACTTACCATCAGTTATCAGTCGATCAAAGCGGGATTGATAAAACCTGTAAATGGGCTTCGGTCGGAATAATTAAGGGTTAAAATTTGAAAGATAGAAAAACGATACCACCAAAGTCAGCAACCCGATTATTGCATTCCTTCCTGCGAAATGATCTTGCGGAAGAAGTGCAGGGCGATCTCGAAGAGAAATTTTATTCAGATATAAAAAACAAAACTTTCCTGCGGGCCAAACTCTCATACTGGTATGAAGTGCTCAATTATATAAGGCCCTTTGCCATTCGGAAACCTAAGTCTCACTACTCAAATCATTACGCTATGTACAGAAGCTATTTTAAAATCGGGTGGAGAAATCTTTTAAAGAATAAAACCTATTCCGTTATCAACATCAGCGGACTGGCCATCGGGATGGCCGTAGCCATCCTTATTGGCTTATGGATTTTTGACGAGTTGAGTTTTAATAAGTCGTTCAAAAATTATGACCGGCTGGCCAGCGTGTATTTCAGTCTCGACTTTGGCGGAGAAGTTATTACAGAGAGTGGGGCGCCCCCAGCCATGGGTGCCGAGTTAAAAACCAATCATCCTGAATTTGAAGAGGCAGTTATTACCACCTATCAAACTGATCAAATCATTAGCTACGAAGAAAACTCCGTTTCCAAACCGGGCCTCTTTGTGGAACCAGGTTTTATCAAAATTTTTTCAATGAACATGCTGCAGGGTGGCGAAGGCGCATTGAAAGAACTTCACTCTATTGTGCTGTCACAAAAACTGGCCGATGATTTAGTGGGCAGTGACCCAATCGGGAAAATAATCAAGTACAATCAGGATCAACTGATGGTAACAGGGGTATTCGAAGATTTTCCATCCAATACAGAGTTTGGAACGGTGCAACTTCTTATGTCCATGGATTATTATTTTAAAACTCAGCCCAACAGAAATGCCGATAGTTGGGAAGACATCTCATACCAATGCTTTGTTCTATTGAATGACAAAACTTCAATTGATGAAGCAAATCTCAAAATAAAAGATCTACTCACTCAACACGGGTCGGAAGACATGAAGTCTTTAAAGCCCAAAGGTTTTCTGTTTCCTACAGAAACGTGGCATTTCCATAGCGAATTTAAAAACGAAGAAAGTACAGGCGGCAAAATCCGGTTTGTATGGATGTTCGGCATTGTCGGTTCATTTGTCTTGATTTTGGCATGCATCAATTTCATGAACCTAAGCACAGCACGAAGCGAAAGACGATCGAAAGAAGTGGGCATCCGCAAAGTGCTGGGCTCCGTGCGCAGGCAGTTGGTGAACCAGTTTCTAAGTGAATCGTTACTGATGGTGGTCATCGCCTTTTTAATGGCAATCCTTCTCGTGGTGTTAAGTCTCCCGTGGTTTAATGACTTGTCCGATAAGCAAATGGCGATCCCCTGGGGCAATTCATATTTCATTTTAACATCGCTGGCATTTATTCTCATCACAAGCATGCTGGCAGGAAGCTATCCGGCTTTATTTTTATCGTCTTTCAATCCTGTAAAAGTGTTGAAGGGCGCCTTTAAAGCGGGTCGCTTCGCTGCCTTGCCCAGGAAAGCAATGGTTGTGTTTCAGTTTACCATTTCTACGGCCTTAATCATTGCTACCATCGTTGTGTTCCAGCAAATCCAGCATGCAAAAGACAGACCGGTTGGCTTTGATCTGGATGGTATTTTTCACCTGGATGTTCGCACCGAAGATTTAGCAAAAGCAAATTACAATACACTTCGTGAGGATCTTTTATCAACAGGTGTAGTGGCCAATGTGGCAAAGTCCGATTTTCCGATTACGGGGAGCATGAGTGCAGATGCTTCGTTAAGTTGGGAAGGAAAAGATCCTGCCTTTCAGCCGTTGGTTGCCATGAACAATTGCAGTCATGACTTTCCAAAAACAAATGGGTTCCAGTTTGTTGAGGGGCGCGATTTTTCCCGCGAATTCAGTACCGATTCATCGGCTGTGATTGTGAACGAAATGTTTGCCAGGCTTATTTCCACAGAGAGCGTGATCGGGAAGAAGATAAATTTTGGCTATGGAAAAGAAAAAGAAATAATTGGTGTCATTAAAGACCAAATCAGGTGGACACCCTTTTCAAAACAAAGCCCGCACCTTTACAATTTAAGTTATAAAGGCAAAGGCTATCTAACCGTTAAATTGAATTCCCAGGCTGGCGTTCACGAGGCATTGGAGAAAATTGAGGCAGTCTTTAAAAAGTATGATCCTGCGGCACCTTTCGATTACAAATTCTCAGATGATGACTACGCACGTTTATTTAAAGATGAAGAACGTATTGGTAAAATAGCCACCGTGTTTGCAGCACTCACAATTTTTATCAGTTGTCTCGGCATTTTTGGGTTAGCTGCTTTTGCGGCAAGCCAGCGTAACAAAGAAATAGGAATCCGTAAAGTATTGGGGGCCACAGTTTTTAATATATGGAAGCTGTTGTCCCGCGATTTTGTAGTGCTTGTAATCATTTCTGTTTTGTTGGCCACCCCGTTAGCTTACTATTACACTAACCAATGGCTGCAACAATATAATTATCGTATTGAAGTTTCGTGGTGGATTTTTGCAGCGACCGGCACGGCTGCTTTAATTATCACGTTGCTGACAGTTAGCTATCAGGCTGTAAAAGCGGCACTCATAAATCCCGTTGAAACACTGAAGTCAGAATAATTTCTATTTTTTTGAACAAGCAGAATATCATACCGCCCAAACTTGCAACGCGATTGTTGCATGCATTTCTGCGAACTGATTTGGCAGAAGAAGTGGAAGGCGACCTGGAAGAAAAATTTTATCAAACCGTTCAATCAAAATCATTATTCCGCGCAAAGCTAAATTACTGGTATGAAGTGCTTAATTATATAAGGCCCTTTGCTATTCGGAAATCTAAATCAATGCATTTAAATCAATTCGATATGTTTAAGAATTATTTTAAGATCAGCACACGCAGCCTGATGAAGCAGCGGCTGTATTCTTTAATAAATATTGGTGGCCTGACCCTTGGGCTTACCTGCTTCCTGATCATTCTGCTGTATGTGCAGCATGAATTTTCGTATAATAACTTTTATCCTGATGCTGATCGTATTTATCGCGTTTATCAAAAGCAAACAGGTAACCTGTTTTTGGGTACTGATTATTTTGCAGTCACTCCTGCTCAACTTGCATCCGTCATGCGCGAAGAAATTCCTGAGGTTGCTCATGCTACCTCCATAGAGCAAACTTCCGGCTTGCTTGCCGTAGATGATCAAAACTTTTGGGAGACCGGAATGGCTGGAGACGATCAGTTCTTTCTGGTGTTATCAATGCCATTCATTTCAGGGGATCCAAAAACAGCGCTTGCTGATTCTAAGAGCATTGTCCTTACCCGCACCCTGGCAAAAACAATTTTCGGTGACAAGGATCCGATTGGTCAAACAATCCGCTATCAGGAAGAAGACGGCTTTCACGTAACCGCGGTTATTGAAGACGCCCCATTAAACTCCTCTTTACAATATTCATTTGTAGTGAACATTCTGTACAATAGAAATTACATTGAGAGTCTTGAGCGCATTGGATGGAATAATAATTCTTTTCACACTTTTTTTAAACTGGTAGATGGAGCTCCGCAATCTGCTGTTGACGAAAAGTTTCCCGCATTGCTAAAGAAGTATCAGCTCCCTAAAGACTATGCCGAATATTCTTTTACGGATGAATATTTCTCGCAGCCGATTTCCGAACTTTACTTTCATCCTAATATTAACTTTGATATCGGCATCAAAGGCAACCGGGACTCTATTTATCTTTTTTCCATTGTAGCATTCATTGTTTTGTTGCTGGCTTGCGTGAACTACACGAACCTGGCGGTGGCACGTTCGATGAAACGCGCGCGTGAAGTGGGATTAAGAAAAGTGGTGGGAGCTTTTCGCAGGCAGCTCATTATTCAATTTATGGGAGAATCCATCCTGATCTCTTTGTTATCACTCTTATTAGCTGTTGCACTAACCTATTTAACGCTTCCTTTTTTTGCCCGCATGGTGGAGCGACCCATCGAGATAAACTTTCTCTCCAACGCAATCTCGCTTCCAGCGTTGCTGCTTCTCGTATTGATTGTTGGTTTTTTATCCGGAAGTTATCCCGCTCTTTTCATGTCTTCACTAAAACCTGTTGACGTGTTAAAAGCAAAAGCAGATGTAAAGGTTTCTGGTTTTAGTTTGCAGCGCAGCCTTATCATTCTTCAGTTTGCCGCTTCCATCACATTGGTGATAACAAGCTTTGTCATTTATCGGCAATTAAGTTTCATGCAAAAGAAAGAATTGGGATATAATAAAAGTAATGTGGTAACGATTCGTCTGCGCGATCGTTCGCTTCGTGATAAATTTCAAATTCTCTCAACTGAATTGGCACAAAATCCAACCATTGTTGCTTCTACTTTGTCCTCGCATCTTCCAACAAATATTACATCCAGCACAATGATCAGCAAACCAGGTGAAAGTACTAAACGGGAATTGGCCATCTATCAATGCACTGTTGAGTATGGCTTCTTGGATGTATTTGGAATAAACCTTTCAGCCGGACGAAACTTTAATAAAAACAGCAGCACCGACCTTGAATCATTTCTCATTAATGAAACAGCGGCCAAAGCACTTGGATGGACACCGCAGGAAGCCGTGGGAAAACAAATTGAATACGATGGCCCTAAAACCATAATCGGTGTTGTGAAAGATTTTCATATGTATTCTATGCATCTGCCCATCCTGCCTTTGATGATTAGAGGTTCTGGGAATCGTGGAAGTTATATCTCTATTAAAATAGCGCCCAATAACATTCCTGAAACACTGGCTTTCATTGAGAAAACGTTCAAAGCAAATTCCCCTTATCCATTCGACTATCAATTTCTCGATGAAAACTTCAATCAGTTATATGCCAATGAAATGAAATTGGGAGAAATATTTGGATTCTTTACTGTAGTTTCAATACTGATTGCTTCGTTGGGGTTATTTGGCTTAGCTGCATTCATGTGTAGCCTTCGCACCAAAGAGATCGGCATTCGAAAGGTACTGGGCGCTTCAGTCAATGGCATTGTGCTATTGATTTCTAAGGATTTTGTAAAGTTGGTTCTTATAGCTTTTGTAGTGGCCGTACCGACCGGTTGGTATATCAGCCATCAATGGCTGCAGGACTTTGCTTATAAAGTAAGCATTGAATGGTGGATATTTGCTGTCGCAGGGATGTTAGTCTGTGTGATAGCAACCCTTTCCGTTGGCTACCAATCTTTAAAGGCTTCCCTCATGAACCCGGCTGAAACACTGAAGTCAGAATGAATACTATGCCCTAAACCGATACGTGTACTTCATCAAAAAGATGTTGTGTCCTTTCTCATTAAACTCGAACGAGTAACTTTTGTGATTTGGGTCCGAAGCATAAAAAGCCCCGTTTCGCTCGCGCGTCCAAACCAAAAAGAATGTTGAACCCGGAATATACTCCCAACGCATTACCGTGTTCGACCTGAACTGGCCGAAGTTAAAATCAGGTTTGCCAAATGAATAATCGTAGACAGCATCATTGTTTTCGTCTACCCAATACGTATCGGCAGAGAGTACCGGGGAAATTGAAGCATACCGGTTTGAATATTCAGACGCGCCCGGGTTGGTGATCGATTTAAACTTTGTGTATTGACCTGCCGTACCAAACGGCTGACCATAATATTGTATGGATAAATTGGGAGTGAGCATATAGGTAGCCCTTACCACCAGGCGAATAGTAGATTGATCGATGAGGGCAACTACATACCGGGGGTCGCCATTTACGTCC
>CAZNRJ010000070.1:0-13637 GCA_964574945.1 uncultured Ohtaekwangia sp.
AATTTTTCCGAAATTTTTTGTGAGCTTGTTTGTGGATAGAACTGTTTCCAAACTGAGGTTCGATTAATTGTCTTCTTTATTTTTTTCTTTCTTTTCCGCCCGCTCTTTCTTATCAGTAATGCCTTTTATTTTACTGCCAATATCGGTGCTACTGTCAATAGTCTTAAACAATGTTGGTGCTTTGTCTAAAGCTATTTTACCCAGCATATCCAATACAAATAAACTTGAAGAATCATTAACTAAGATCACTGTACCTTTCACATCTCCATTTTGTTCGCGCAGGTAAACATCAATATTTCTTCCATCATAACGACCCGTCATCATTTCTTCATACGACTCAGACTTGTAACCCGCTAACAATTTTGCATAATCCTGTTTGCTGAATTTCAATTCCGATTTGTCAATCATCATAAACTTCATCTTCTCAATGTCCTTAATCAACTCATCAAAATCCTTATCATCGGTTTGATTGAGCATACGTAAGGTATTCTTATAAAAGAATAAGGACAATCCGTCATACTTATCATCCAACGCCTGGGTAGTTTTGGTTTGACCAAACAATCCAACCACACTAAACAAGAAAACTAAAGAGATTAAGAACTTCATGAAAATTAGTTAAGGGCAGCTAAAGTCGTATTCTTTGGATTTAGTAATTGCGGATCCAAATATCCTTTCAGTTCAATCGCACTTACCGCATTTTCTTCCTCCACTAATACGAAGTAATGGTTTTTATGGTTGTTCCCTTCGCGCAGATAAATTGTAATTTCTTCGCCCTGGTCCCTGATATATGCAAGTTCCTGATAGGAATCATTCGTCAGCACATTCTTAAATCCCCGTACGGAAAGATTTTGCGCTGCAAATTCAGCTTTCGGAATTTCAATGAAGCGAACATGCTGGAGATTTTTGATGGCATTTCTGAATTCATGCTCGTCTGCCACACGCAGGATCAGCCGGCCTATCCACCCGCTGCAGGAGAAACTATGAACATCGGGTTGGTCAATAAACTTTTCTTTGAGGATGCTATAACTTTTGCTTTGTGCGTGTGCCGCTGCAGCAACCAATAGCAGGATACATAAAATCTTTGTTGTTTTCATCTTTTTGAGTTTTCAGTAAGATGCTTTTTAGCAAAGAAAGGATGCATGGGAATCTGCATCCTTTCAAACGATCAACGATTTAATTCTTTTTATCCTTAATCTTTTCCAAATTTTCCAAGCCATCAATGCTAACCGCTTTTCCAATTTTAGACATTTCTTTCAAGTCAATTTCTCCAAACAAAGTCAACACCATAAATTCATCATTGCCCCCCATAATCATGACCAACTCGCTGATTTTGCCACCTGCTTCCTTCGTGAAAAATTTCATGTCTTTATCTTTATCGCGAATCGTCATCAGCTCTTCAAAATCCTTTACCGGGATTGCTGCAATCGCCTCTTTATACAACTGACGTGAATCACGGGTTTCACTTTTAGAAAGAATTCGCAATCCTTTGATCTTACTGATTGCTTTAATCATCGCTTTCTCATCCTCAGTCTCGCCCGAAAGATTAGCCATCATGCTAAACATCTTTCCGCTGATGGTAACCTGGCTGAACGCTTCATCATCCTGATATTTAGAAAAGAACCTGGCAATCGCATCATTTTGTGCCTGCACAGTAACGCTACCTGCAATTAACACCAATCCAACTATTAACTTTTTCATACGTGTTTATTTTAATTTTTTTAATGTCTTATTTTACTTATTAAATCTTTGCTGCAGGATCCTTTGTTTCATCCAGCGACTTACCCTGTATCTTTTCTTCCGCTTCGTTGAAAACTTTTATCCTTCCAGCCTCTTTCTGCGCTTTGTTAAAACTTTTCGAAATCATCAACAAAGCTTTCTTCGTTTCTTCAAGCGCCAGCTTTGGATCGCTATACGTATCTGCAATTTCGGATGGATATGCCTTGCGTACTTCCTGACGAACGAAATATGTTGCCGCTACCACAACTGCCAATCCCGCTGCTATGCGCCCATAGTTGTAGACTAATTTTATCACCTTACCTTCAGGCCGATGCTGCTTGATTTTCGTTTTCACCAGGGCATCAAAATCCGAATGGCCTACCTGTTGCTTTTGTTGCACATCAAAGTATCGGAATAAATCTGCTACCTCTTTCATCGACTCGGGAACTTCGCCACGAAAATATTCTCGCAACTGTTGTTCCTCTTCCAGCGAGGTCTCGCAATTCCAGTACTTCTCCAGCAACTGTTCTATCTGCTTAGAGTCCATACGCGTTGATCTTTAAAAATTTTTCCTTCACTGCATTCCGTGCGCGGAACAAACTCACCTTTACCTGGTTCATGTCTAATTCCAGGATTTCACAAATCTCGTTGTAACTATACCCCTCCACATCGCGAAGGTGTATCACCTGGCGTTGCTTCTCCGGCAACGCGGCAATCATTTCTGTTATTCGTTCCATGTTCTCATGATTTTCTGTCCTCTCATGAGGCGTTAACGTTTCATTTTTGATCTCCAACCCTTGTTCAATCGGATCGGTAGCCCTTCGCTGTCGCGAGCGAAGCCGGTCGAGTGATAGATTTTTGGTGATGCGCATACACCAGGCTTCCATATTTTGTATGTCCGCCATCTGCTCCCGGCCGTTCCACACTTTGATCATCACTTCCTGCACTACATCCTTGGCTTCTTCACTGCTTCCAAGAAGGCGAAAAGCAAACCGAAAAAGCTTGTTTTTCGTAGGCAGAACCCGGATTTCAAAGGTTTCGAGATTCATTGTTTCAAGGGCAAGACGGTGTTACGGGCAAGTTGTTACAAAATACTTCAAAAATTTATTCCTGACGGTAAGCGCAAGTCAGTTTGTATTTGTTAATTAATGAATCTTTATGGAAGAACTGCTCGATTCCGGGAATAAAATCGTTGTATTTGACTCGTACGACACCGTGATGTCTGCCAATTTGGTTAAGACCAAGCTGGATGCGTATGGCGTGCCTTGCTTTCTTACCGATGAACATTTTGTAAACCTGTATCCTATCCGAAATGAATTATTTCCCGGTGTGCGGCTTCATATTTTTGAAAAGGACCTTGACCAGGTGAAAGAAATCCTGGTGGAAGAACATGCCCGACAGCGGTGCCCTTCCTGTCTGTCAACACATATTGTTTTTGAGCCGAGCCGCAAAGGGAAGCTTACTCCCATCCTCACTTCTATCCTGTTCGGATTATTTCTTCCCGTGAAAAAAGTATACATCTGCGAGAACTGCGAGAAAGAATTTGAGTCGCTTGAGTGAGCGTTAGATTTTCAACACGGTAAATTCCACCCTTCTGTTATTGGCGCGACCTTCTTCCGTGTTGTTGGTATCAATCGGTTTTGATTCTCCATAACCATGCGCTTCCAATCGCGATGAATCGATTCCCTGGCCAATCAGGTAATCAACTACCGCTTGCGAGCGGCCTTGCGATAAGTTTTCGTTATAAGCATCGCTGCCCTGGCTATCTGTGTGCCCTGAAATCTCAATAGAAACAGACGGATTGCTCTTCAGGAAATTCACCACCTTATCCAATTCCACAAAGGATTGAGGCTTGAGTATGGTTTTGTCTGTATCAAAGTAAATATTTTTCAATCGCACAGTAAGGCCCACTTCAATAGGCGAAAGGAATAAATTTTTAATAACAGGAGTAATTTCTTCACTTTCTACTTCAACACTATCCGTTGAATTTAAATAACCCTCCGCTGAGGTTGAAAATAAATACCAGCCCAGGTTATTGATATTCTGCTCATACTTTCCTGTTGTTGCAGCAGGGTTATACTGAGTGGCACGATCTCGCTTTAGCGAAATATTAACCTTTGCATTATTAATTTTCTGATCGGTTTTTTTGTCGATTACATCACCCGTTAACACCAATTGTTTGGCTATGCGCGATAAATAAATATCAACATGAATAGTGGTGTCGCGATAAATAACAGGCACTTTATAGCTTTGCTCGAACGGTAAGTATCCTGAAGACGAAGCTGCAATAGAATAATTATCCGTTTCCGGGATATATGTTTCAAACGTTCCGTTAGGTGTAGTTTTTAAACTTATCGGATTATGCTCTTTCATTTTCAACTCAACCACTGACTGTACTTGCAGGTTCGTTTTTTGATCGTACGTTGTGCCGGTAAGCCGGATTCTAAAATTGCGGGGTTTTAAAATAAACAAATCAAAATTCCCGCCATCTACCCGGGCCCCTGCACGTGCAGTAAAAATATTTCCATGCGTATCTATTGAAAAATATGCATCCCCGGAAGGAGTATTGATTTGGCGCCCCAGGTTCACAGGTTCAGACCAATTTAGCCAGGTATCATCCAGCCGGGTAGATTTATAAATATCCGTACCACCAACTTTATCTTTTGAATAGCGATCGCTTGAGAAATAAAGTGTCTTTTGATCAGGGGCTAAAAAGGGACTGTACTCATCTGCCGGGCCGCTGATTTTCATCTTCACAGGTTTACTCCACTGTCCGTTTTGCTGGCTCGATAAATATAAATCACTGAACTTATCGCCTTGCTTTTCGGAAAAGTAAAGTATGAGGTGCTGCGCATCGGAAGAAATAGTGGCGCCATTAAAAATACCCTTGTCCATAGCGGCAAACCCCGAAATGTTTAATTCTGTTATGCTTCCTGAGGGACTTACCAATGAAAACCCTTTTGAGTTCTTTGCTTTGCCACCGCGTATCAAAAGGGAACCATCGGGCATAACATTAAACACCTGGTTGTAGCGGTTATCATTCAAGGGTGCCACCGCCCGTTTACCTTCCGACCAAACTCCCTTATCGTCTTTTGTTGAAACCCATATATCCTGGCTGTTTTCTTTGCCATAGGTATTTTGAGGATGATTGCTGACAAAGTAATAAAGCTTGTTTCCATCGATGGAAATTACCGGTGATACCTGGTGGTAAAGCGTATTAATATTATCATTCATCTTCACAAGCTCATAGCGCGAACTAATTTCTTGTGCCGAAAGCGAGTACCCAGCCAGACAAATAGCCAATACGAGGATGTTCTTCATTGAAAGAAATGTTTTGATTTTAAAAATAACACTTTAAGCCAAGATATACTACTCCGCTTATGCCCTGTTAGTTAACCTTTAGGATGGAATCTTGATTCAAAAACTTCCCCTAAATGTTTATTGAACAAGCTTTGTAGTACTCTGTACTAAGTTGAATTGCTGATCAATCTTGCGCTAAAGCAATTTTTAAGCCGGGAAACTGAAGAACCCGCGTCCGCTTTGCGCAATGGCAACCAGAATGATGATCAGTGCAATGGTATTGAATATAAACAGTCGCTTATGCTTGGCTGCGGCCTCCGTCATTTTTTTCGCAGTAATGCGAGCCATTGTAATTAATACAATCGCGATAAGCATCATGGTGGCATGTTCCACTAACCAATACCTGGCAATAGGATCTTTCATAGAGGCCCCGCTAAAAATAACTATAGGACTCACAAAATATTGAATCAAACCAAAGAGTAATTGGGTGTGGGCAAAGATAAAAAGCCATAAACTGAATTTGTCATCCAACGCTGTATAGGTTGATTTTTGTTGCCAACCCATAAAGGAGCGCACAATCACCACCACTAAAAATATCAGGATAAAATACCTCAATACAGAATGCGTAAGGACCACTAAATCAAGCATAAAAATTAAGTTAGAATCGATTCGAAATTAGGCTAAGATTTTGACATAATCAGCCGATTATCAATAAAATTAAACCTCTAAAAAATTCGCATGGAATCTCTTTATTGTTAAAAGAAAAAGTTTCCTACCTTAATCGCTCATTATAAAGCCTTTGATGAAAACCCGATTTGCCCTCCTGGTTCTTATAACCCTCACTGCAATTGGTTCAACCGTTGCACAACCTGATACTGTTTCGGTTGGCGCTTATGTAATCAGTGTACATGATATTAACTTTCGCGATAAGGAATACACCATGCGGTTTTGGTTATGGTTCCTATACGATAATCCGGGTTTTGATTTCTCCACCCAATTAGATGTTTCCAATGCAAAATCCATCGACCCACCCGAAATTATTGTAGATAGCCTGGAAGGTAAAGCCTGGGCGATCCTGAAAATGAAAACCACCATGAAGGAAAGCTGGAAGGTGGCCGATTTTCCTTTCGATGAACAACACCTGAGAGTTCAGATTGAGAATACCTTGTTTGACAACCGAAGTCTTGTGTTCAAACCTGATTTAAAAGGAAGCACGTACGATAAAGAGGACGCACTCGATGGCTGGAACATTAAAAATTTCAAGGTCTCAGAAATTACCAATGATTATGAAACGGGGTTTGGGGATCTAAGGCCCGAACGAGGCTTGCAATATTTTTCTGCCTTCCTGATTGAAATGGATATTGAGCGAAATGCCTGGGGGTTGTTTATGAAAATCTTTATCGGGATGTATATCGCATTTTTGATTTCGATTATCAGCTTTACCATCCAGATTTCTGAACTGGAGCCACGCTTTGGGTTGCCTGTGGGCGGACTGTTTGCAACGGTGGGTAATAAATATATTATTGATTCAATACTACCTGAGACCTCGTCCTTCACATTGGTTGACTCACTGCACACACTCACCTTCTTAGCTATTTTTGCAACCCTTGTTGTTTCGGCTGTAGCTTTAAGACAATATGATAACGGTAACAAAGAAGCCTCCATTCGTTACAATCGGATTGGTTCTCGTTATGTGGTATTCTTCTATGCGCTGGCAAATGTTGTATTAATCAGCATTGCTATCTTTTAACTTTCACACATAGTTCACAGGTAGATATCAAACAAATTTGTACTTCGTAATCCGTACTTCGTAATTCTTAAATCGTACTTATAATTTATTCTTTGTATCAATTACAATTGTTACCGGTCCATCATTTACCAAACTGACTTTCATATCCGCGCCAAACTCACCCGTTTGAACAGGTTTGCCTAATTGATTTGTTACAGCCAGGATAAATTTTTCATAAACAGGAATGGCAATCTCCGGCCGGGCAGCTTTGATATAGCTTGGGCGATTGCCTTTTTTAGTGCTTGCATGAAGCGTAAACTGGCTTACCAAAATAATATCGCCACCGGAATCTTTGACGCTTACATTCATCACGCCCTGTTCATCATTAAAGATTCGCAGGTTAACAAGTTTGGCGGCCAACCATTCAATATCCTCGGCTCCGTCAGTTTCTTCAATACCTACCAGCACAACAAGGCCGGATTGTATTTGTGCTTTTATAACCCGGTCTATTTCCACTGAGGCTTCGGCAACCCGTTGAATAACTGTAATCATTTTTGCTTCTTTTTACTTGATTCAGGCTGATAGTCATAAGGAAGCATATCTGACATTTTCTCAGACCATGCCCAGTAATGTTCCAATAATACGTCCCGAACATCTTCATAGTATCCATTCTCATATAACTTTAACGTGGGCGCGAGTATGTGCAGGATGGAAGTTTGCCATTTGATTATTGTACGGCCCACTGTTTGAGGATATCCTGCTTCCTCTTTTTCTTTTCTGAAATCAATTTTTAACATTCCCTTATACACAACTTCATGCGCTGAGTTTAACAATTCAGCCCCTGAAAGCACAACCGTACTTACACTATCAATTAATTCCGGTTTTTTCTGAAGGGTCAGATAATAGGCTAAGCTGTCTTTTTTCCCAACGCTTACCGATCCACTTTCCTGTTGCTTTAATCGCCATTCCCGGATTTTAGCATTTAAAACTTTTTGAGAAGGACGCTCCGGGTTCTGAACTTTATAAAATTTTCTTACCTCAAAACCATTTTGTATCAACAAATCCGATCGCAATGCCCTGATAAAATGTGTTATCGATCCATTATACGCTCTCAATCTCTCCTTTTCCCATTGTTTCTGAACTGACTTTTTATCGGTCACTAAATTTTTAAATGCGGGAACGCCAAGAAAAATTAACATTCCGGATCTAAAATTTAGCTCAAAGCTGTGCAGGTAATAATCAAGGGTAAATCCCAACGCCTGGTTTTCAATTTGAATAGGTACCCGTGCATGAGCAACTAATGAATTAGTCTTAACATCAAAAAATAAATGAATATCACTTGGGTTAAGAATTTTACATTGGCTTGAGTTTTTTGTTTCCCCTAAAAAATGTTTTTTAAAAATCTCAAAGTTTCTTGCCCGCCCTGTTGTGTCTTCCTTTACAACAACCTCGCTCAACCTGATCTGGCTCTCTGTAAGGGAAATTGTTACCTTAAATTCACTGTTATTAAATTCCAAAGATTGCTGATAGGTATTGTATCCAACAAATGTAACGGTAAGGTCATACTTACCGGACGGAAACCCTGTTAACGAAAATTTTCCTTCTGCATCACTGCTCACCCCAATGCGCGTGTTGGCAAAAAAGACATTTGCAAAAGCAATGGGTTCTTTTGTTTCTGCATCTGTGATTATCCCGCTAAGGGTATTTTGTTGTGATAATGCCTGGATTGAAAATAATAACCCTATTAAAATCAGCGCGCACTTCATCTTAGTACGCTTGCAATGCGTTCGATTCGTAAACAAATACCCCGGAGAGTTCTTTCTTTGCAAGCACTTGCATGGCACGCGCAACTTTTATAGACTCTATTCCCTTATATTTTTTAGGAATCAGAAAGCCAAAAATCTTATATACAATTTTTGCTGCATCCTCCCCGCTTCGCTTTTCTTTTCTGGGTCCGACCAATAAAGAGGGCCTGAAAATATGAAATGCCCTAAATCCCACAGAGGCAATGGCTTCTTCTATTTCGCCTTTTACCTGGTTATAGAAAATGCCGGAATTTTTGTTTGCTCCCAATGCTGATACTAACAAGAATTGCTGCGCCCCGTTGGCTTTCAGAATTTTTGCTAATTGAAACGGATAATCAAAATCAACTTTGCGAAATGCTGCTTTGGAACCTGCCTGTTTCATCGTGGTGCCCAGACAACAAAATACATCATCGGCCTTAAGCTGGGAATGATTTTCCAACTGCTCAACCTCCAATACAATGTTTTCTAACTTAGGATGAACGATTGATAGGGGCTTGCGGCTAAGGGCAATAATTTTTGAATAGTGTGAATCGGCCAGTAAAAGTTCTAACAGTTGATTACCAATCAACCCTGTTGAACCTGCCAACAACGCAACTTTCGACATTAGAAGGTTTGTTGAATTTCATTTCGCAACCCGGTAAGCGCCAGTCCAATCAAATCAACTTTTTTCTCCATCGTCATCTCAAAAATCTTTTTTGACAAATCGATGCTGGTTGCTTCGGGTGTCATGGCAGATGCCGCTTCGTTGATCAGGATTACCAAATCATCTTTAGCATTGCGCGTTTGATTCCAGGTTTCCTCGCTCATGTAAATTTGCTGCGATACATTGTGATTATACTCATTCCGGATTTCGTCAAGGAGAACCCTTTGAAAATCACGGGCCGTGAAACCGGGATTGTTAAGCCTGATTAATAAGTTTTGAGGGGCAATGCGTTCCAAAAACAAGGTCATGCGCTCATACGCCTGCAACCGGGCCGGAAGGATAGTTTCAATAGCACGCGTGCGAACCTCCAGTTTTTTCAATTCAATCTCTTTGGTCATAAATGACCGCACAATGAGATAAACCGCATATAACACGAGCGATGCGGGAATAAGTATCTTGCCAAATTCAATTAATGCTTGCATAGGAATTAATTCAAGATCAAAGGTGTTTAAAATTTAGATATTTTTGACTGTCTGATTCACAATATAACGCGATGTTCGAAAAAATTATACCGGTAGGATTAACTGCGCGTGCTGCGAGCGAAGTTCGCAAAATCATGGAGACCAAGAACATTCCAGCCGGTTACGGGTTGCGTGTTGGTGTGCGCGGAGGCGGTTGTGGCGGTGTTGCCCTGATGATTGGTTTCGATAAACAGAAACCTTCCGATATGACCTATGTATTGGAAGGCATTACTATTCATGTAGATAAAAAACATACGATGTACCTGATCGGCAAAGAAGTAGATTTTTATGATGGTGCCGATACTCGGGGCTTTATGTTTGCCGATCAGCAATCCATGATTAAGCAGGATTAATTACCGGTTTTGATTTACTGTTACCACTGCACGCTTGCAAACACCGCCAATGGGTGGATTAAATTTTGAGATTCGTACTTCCACCCGGATTGCTTCACGGAATGTAATAAGCGTTTGTTTCGCGATTGCGTGGCCTACCGTTTCCAATAATTTAGAAGGTTTAGCCATCTCTGTTTTTACAATCGCATAGAGATCTTCATAGTTAACCGTGCCTGTAAGATCATCGTGAAAAGCTGAATCCAAAAATTCAGTTTCAACCAGCACATCTACTTCAAACTTATTGCCGGAAGATCGTTCGTGCGGGTACACCCCATGATAGGCGTGAAACTCAAGACCCTCCAGCGCAACCTTTCCGGTCATTGAATGTCGTCAAAGAAAGACCGTTGCGAGTGGGGTGCTTCCTCCAAAACTAATTTGACGGGTTCTTGTTGCGCAGGGGGCGGCAATGATTTTTTAATTTCACTTTCAATCTCCGCATTAGGGAATAATGCTTTTTTGCTTTCGCGCTTGGCCCATGCAATATGTTGATCCGGATCAAAATCGCGCGCGGCTGTTTTTGCACGCTCCACGCGATCAATGGTTTCACCCGCCATGCGTTTCAAATCAGAAAGTAAATTGTCACGATGCAATTCCAGCGTCTTATAGTGTTGGCCCAATGTTTTCAATTGCTCCTCCATTTCTTCAAGCATCTGCTTCGAAATCATCTCGGCCTCTTCAATCGTATTTTTGGATTTCATTTTGGCTTCGTTGAGGATTGAGTCCGCTCTCATCTGGTTCTCTCTCAAAATCAACTCGGCAGTTTTATTGGCCTGGCCAATTACATTGGCACCGGTATCTTCGGCTGTTTTTAATGTCTTATATAACGAACTCTCAACTTCGCGCAATTTTGAAACCTCGCGTTCAGTAGCTTCTTGCTTCATTCGAATTTCTTTGTTTTCGTCAATTAGTCGCTCCCATTCCTGCGAAAGGGTTTGCAAAAATGCATTGACCTCATCTTTGTCGTAGCCGCGAAGTACTTTTTCAAATGCCTTTTGACGGATTTCTAACGGTGTGATTTTCATAAATGACGTGGTTAATTTGAAGTTAAAAAAATGGTAAAAAAGCTTAAAAAATATCTACTAACACTTTCAGCATTAGCAGTAAAACGTTAATCCACAGTCAAATGTATAATTTTTTATGAAATATTCAACCTACGCTACTGCCTGCGTTAAAACTACGGCAGTCAAGCAAGCTTCGGTTGATAAAGAACCTCTCACCCAACCTACGCTACTGCTCCTGTTGGCAAGCCCTGCCCCTCTCCCAAGGGAGAGGGAAGAAGTATGTTCCAGACCGAAACCGTACGATCATCACTGGCGCTTATCAATTGGTTGTTGAAGGATGTCCAAAGCAGTTTATTAACGGATGTTCCATGCCCGGCATGACGCGCTTTGTCGATTACTTTCAGCAGCTTAAGTTCATCCGTTTTCCAAACTTTGATTGACTTGTCCATGCTGCCTGTAGCAAAATATTCCCCGGAAGGGCTAAAGGCAATGTGATTGATCGCAAACAAATGTGCGGCTACTTCGCCAGCCTGCTTATAGCCTGAAGTAACATCCCAGGCTTTTAGCCGGGCATCGCGTGAGCCGCTGATTAAAAATTTATAATCGGATGTATAGCTAAGGGCAAATACCGAATTTTGGTGAGCGTGAATTTCATGTTTCAAGTGATAATCCCGCAAGGAAAAAACCCGGATAAAATGATCGCTAAAGCCCACGGCAACTTCTCCCGCAAGGGGGTTAATAGCAAGCACACGGGCATTCTTCCCGGAAATCAACAGCTTCTTTTTTACTACCAGGTTTTTAAAATCTATTATGGTGAGCATGCCATCGCCCGAAGCAATCAGCAGATCATTCTCAAAAGAGTTGATGTCGAAGATGGCAGCGCCTGATAGTTTTAAGGAAGATACTTCCTCTTTCCTTTTCCAGTCCAGCACATGAATACCTTCATAGTTATGGCCTGCTACCAGCAAATTTGAGTTTGGGATAGTATGCAATGCATAAACAGAGTTTGGCAGTTTGGCAATGAATTCCCCTTCTTCGGGTTGATTCAAATCCCATCCCACGACCATGCCATCGCCACCTGCCGAGAAAAACTGATTGGCACTATTGGATGACGCAAGCGTATACACGCAATCGCGATGACCCGTAAGTGAATGAAGCTTTTCAACTTTGATGGGGCTCATACTTATCTTAGATTCGGGTCATGAACGAGACCCGTTTTTAACAAAATTGGGTTAATAAGCCAAACAAACCAATGCCGCTATTGAAAATACAAAAAACGGATAAGCAAAGTGGCTGGGCCTTGTGGTTCATTACTGAGCAGGAATCAGAACTGGCGGATGCAAGTGGCGAGCAGGTCGATAACACAATAGCCAGCTATACGAAACGCCTGGAATGGCTGGCAGGCCGGGCGTTAATCAAATCGCTGGTAGAACAATGTGGGCTTGAATTTCATGGCATTGATAAAGATGAGTATGGAAAGCCTTATCTAAAAGGGTATTCGTATCCTATCTCGTTGTCGCACTCGTATCCTTATGTCGCTGCCCAGATAGATGCCAAAACAGAAGTTGGTATTGACCTGGAGCAACCAAAATCAAAATTGCTGAACATTGCACATCGCATTTTATCGCCTGCCGAACTGGAAGATGCGGGAACCGATGTTATTAAGCATTGTATTTACTGGTGCGCAAAAGAGGCGATGTATAAATCCTATGGCAAGCGTGGCCTGCATTTTGCGGATCAATTGTTAGTGGCGCCTTTTGAATTAATGCGAAGCGGTGATTTAACCGGAAAAATAATAGCCAGTGGAAACAGCAGGGAGCTGGAGTTAACCTATAACGTGCAACCTGATTATGTGCTTGTTCATACTAAAACTTAATTCCTTGCCACAAAGGCTCGAAGACGCTAAGAATTTTAAATTTTTCATACTTAAAAGAAATAGCAATAGAACTGATTAACTTTAATAAAATGAAAAAGCTACTTGTAGTTATACTTTTATCAGCAGCATTACTATCTAATGCGCAAACTGAGATTAAAGATTTTACACTTACCAATGTAAAAAGCGGTAAGGCTGTTTCACTGGCAAACTATAAATCATCCACCGGTATTGCCGTGGTGTTTACCAGCCACGAATGTCCGTTTGACAATTACTATAAAGACCGGTTAAAAGCGCTTGTCAATTCTTATTCAGGTAAAATTCAGTTTCTCTTTATCAACTCAAATCAGGAAGCCGAAGAAAATGCAGGTCAAATGGCAATTCATTATAGCGATCTGGATGTTCCTTACCTGGCGGACAAAGACCAGGTTGCGATGGGCGCTTTCGGTGCCCGCAAAAGCCCCGAAGTATTTTTACTCTCTACTGCCAACGGGAAATTTACGGTTGTGTATAGCGGGGCGATTGATGACAATCCACAAGCCGCAAGTGATGCCAAACAAAATTTTCTAAAAGATGCTTTTGATACATTAATAGCAGGCCAAAAAACAGAACCTGCTACACAGCGTGCGGTGGGGTGTACGATCAGGAGAAAGTAAG
>CAZNRJ010000071.1:0-1915 GCA_964574945.1 uncultured Ohtaekwangia sp.
ATAATCAATTATCTTTTTTGATTTGAGTATTCTCCGGTTTGCTTTGCGCAGATTTGGGCATGTAGTGAAGCACCACCCGGTTTTCTTTTGTCAGATATTTTTTTGCTACGCGTTGTAAATCTTCGCGTGTTACTTTCATGTAGCGATCGATTTCGGTATTGATCAGGTTCGCATCCTTGTAATACACATGATAGTTCGCAAGCTGCTCGGCAATGCCAACCGCAGAAGAATTTTGCTGCACAAACTGGCTTTCCATTTGGTTACGGATTTTTTGGAATTCACTTTCACTAATCAGTTCCTTTTGCACTTTTTCAATTTCTGCATCCATCGCTTTTTCAAGGTCATCGGCCTCTACACCCATGTTCACAATACCGAATACGAGGTAAAGCCCCGGGTCTTCCAATGAAAAAGGGAACGCTTGCACCGTAAGCGCTTTCTTTTGTTCATCTACCAGCGCTTTGTACATGCGCGAGCTTTGCCCACCACTCAGCACCGTGCTTAGCATGTCCAATGCATAGGCATCGGGTGTGCCTTGTGCAGGAATGTGATAGGCTTCGATAACTGCCGGCAACTGAATATTGTCAAACACTACATCGCGCACTTCTGCTTTTTGTTGTGGCTCCACTACCGTTGGGCGCGGAATTTTCTTTCCTCCTTTTGGGATGTCTTTAAAATATTTTGCAACCGATGCTTTGGTTTGTTCAATGTCAATATCGCCTGCGATGGATAGCGTTGCATTTTCAGGGACATAAAATGTTTTATAAAACGCAACGAACTCTTCGAGGGATGCAGCATTTAAATGATCTAACGAACCAATGGGCGCCCACTGGTAAGGATGCACGGTGTAGGCATGCTTCAACACTTCCGTAAGAATGCTCCCGTATGGTTGGTTATCCATGCGTTGGCGTTTTTCTTCTTTCACCACTTCGCGCTGTGTTTCCACACCAATCTTTTCAATTTTGGCGTGCATCATACGCTCGGATTCTAACCATAATCCTAACTCCAGTTGATTGGAGGGAAGCACTTCATAATAGAAGGTGCGATCATTAGAGGTATTGGCATTATTAGTAGCACCTGCATTTTGTAAATATTTATCAAACTCTCCGCGCTTGATGTTTTCGCTTCCTTCAAACAGCAAATGCTCAAAGAAGTGGGCAAAGCCGGTGCGGTTGGGGTCTTCATTTTTTGATCCTACATGATATAATACAGAGACCGCCACAATGGGGGTTGTATTATCCTTATGTAAAATTACGTGCAGGCCATTGGGCAAGTCGTATTCCGTGAACTCAATCTTTCGGGCCTGGCTAACGCCCACCGTTATCGCGGCAAGCATGAGCCAAAGGGTTAAAGTTTGTTTTTTATGCATATGGTTTATTTAAAGGGATTCCAATATAATTAAATCCAACGGAGGAATCACCTGTTGGTTATCAAATTGTGTCAGCATCTAAGTCTAAGGGCTTGGTTTTACCCCACCAAATCCCCCAACACTTTTTTCATCTGCTCAGGTTGAAGGCGGGGACCGAATTGTGACACTACCCGCGAGGATGCCAGCGAAGCAAGTTTCCCTGCCTCGGCAAAAGAATGGCCGTGTGTAATGGCGTACATAAATGCACCCGAGAACATATCGCCTGCGCCATTGGTATCAATGGCCCTTACGTTATAGGGTTCAATTTGAATGAAGGTATCACCATCATAAATCAATGCACCATTGGCGCCCAGCGTAATGGCAAACCGTTTGGCAATCTCTTTTAGTTTTTCGCGAGCCTCTGCCATGGAATCGGTGCCTGTATAAATCATAGCCTCTTCCTCATTGCAAAAAAGTAAATCCACACTGGCGCCTACAACCTCGTGCATTTGCGTGGAGAAATATTTTACCATGCTGGGGTCTGAGAATGTAAGCGCTACCGAAACTTTA
>CAZNRJ010000071.1:1925-13565 GCA_964574945.1 uncultured Ohtaekwangia sp.
TATGTCGCTCGGCAATTTTCTTCGCCTCCTTCAAGGCTTCCAATCCTTTCGGGCTCGCTACTAAATAACCTTCCAGGTATACATACGATGAATTCTTAATGGCTTCTATATCCAATTGTGCGGGCGATAAAAAAGAACTTACCCCTAAAAATGTATTCATGGTGCGTTCGGCATCGGGGCTGGTCATAACCAAACAACGCCCGGTATGCCCTTCGGGGCATTGTTCATGTGTCAGGTTTGTATCAACACCGTTTCTTTTTAAATCTGCCAAAAAGAATTTCCCCAGGTCATCCTTCGCCACCAGGCACGAATAAAAACTTTTGCCTCCAAACTGATTTACGGCTACCACCGTATTTCCTGCAGAACCTCCCCCCGACATTTTGCTGCGCTTCATGTCAATGGCTTTCATTAAATGCAGTTGGCGTTTTTCATCTACCAACGTCATCACTCCTTTTTCTACTTCATTTACCGTAAAAAAATCATGATCTACTTCCGTGATAATATCTACAATGGCATTGCCGATACCGTAAACGTCATAACCCGATGCTGGATTTTTGATACTCGCTGAGGACATAGATTTTAAGATTTGAAATAAGTTGCAAGGATAAGCAAAGATTGAGAATCTACCTTATTTCTTGCCTTTTGATTGGATATTTAACGTGCGCTTGTATTTTAAAGCGCGGTTTGGATAATCGGTAATAAACCCATCCACGTTCATTCCCTTTAACGAGAGCATATCTTTTTCTTCATTCACCGTCCAGGGAATTACCCGTACCATCTTTTCGTGCAGGAGTTTAACATCTTCTTTGTGCAGCAACATAAAATAGGGGCTATAAATGGAAGGGATAAAGCCCAGGTCTGCTAAGTTTGATTCTACTGATTTTTTATTTTCAACCAAAGCCGCCAGGCGAACCTCAGGATATTTTTCATGCCAGTATTTTAACACCCGAAAATCGAATGACTGGATAACCACACGGTCTAACGGTAAATACTCATCAATTAAATTATAGACTAAATCAGAAAATACTTTTGGTGTCGGATGAAATTTATTGTCGCCTTCCGGCTGACTTTTAATTTCAATGTTGTAATCCACTTCGTAGCGGGTATAATTTTTAATATGATTTTCAACCGCCACGATTACCTCTGAAAGCAAGGGTTTGTGAACACTCATTTTCTGTTGTTGCGGAAACCGTTCATTTCCTTTCATCCCGCAATCCCATTGTATCACCTCTCCATAATTCATTTTATAGATGTTGAACTTGCGTTCCGATTTCTCATCAATAAAATTACCTTCCGGATCGGTGCATATAGCGGCTGTCATCCACGGCTCGTGCGATACCACTAATTTTTTATCTTTTGTTACGGCAAGGTCAAGTTCAATAGTGGTTACACCAGAATCCAACGCAAGTAAAAATGCCGGAATTGTATTTTCAGGCATCAGGCCACGCGCACCCCGATGTCCCTGAACATCAAACTTTGGAATGTAAGTTTGAGCCTGAAGCACGTCACTTACAAGAAAGAGAAATAATAAGAAAAGAGAATTGGCGATGATCGATCCCCGATGCTTGATGCTTGATACTGGATGGACAGGTGCGTATTCCATATTGAAGCCTGCAATATCCAGAATCAAGGATCAAGGATCAAGTATCTGATTTCAATTTGTCATAATCATGCGCATGCCGCCACCGCCTCTCCGGTTGCCACCTCCCATCGGGTTAAGATGCTTATTAAGTGCATAGGTGAAACTAACCATATAGTATCGTCCGAGATTGTTTGTTGTTTGTTGTTGTATATAGTTTTCGCCTGAGCTTTGACTTACGCTATTACTTTGGTCGAGCACGTTATTCACTTTAAACTTTACTTCACCAGCGTTGTTCTTTAGAATAAAGCGTGAGATCGAAATATCAAGGAAAGGAATCTCCTGCCGGAAATCGTTTGTCTTACTGGTGTAAATCAAATACTCATAACTTGTGTTGAACGAATACTTTTTAAGAAAACTTAAATTGATTTCGGCCTTATAGGTCTGGTTAAAATATTGCTGATCGGGAGTACTGAAATCGTACTTGGTTTCCTGCTGGCTTAGGTTTGCGCTTAAGTCCAATATAACAATCTCCTTATAGGTAAAATTATAGCGGCTGTTGCCTCCCAGCGTACGGTTGCGTGTATTATTATTTTGTCCATCCAATACTGCAATAGTTTCCGATAATGTAGCAGAAGGTCCAAAATTAAAACGGCTGTTAATCTTCTTTACAGGGAATCCAAAATTAAAATTACCCCGAAGGCTCTTCGCATAATCAACATTGACAGGCATTGTCAATCGCTGTCCGCTGTTGCTGAATGTTTGCGAGTTTACAATTGCATTTTTTGCATAGGATGCATTAAGGAATGCAAAGAAATTAATAAACCGGGCCGGGTTGAAGGAAGTGAAATTGGTGTTTAGCCTGTGGTTGTAGGCCGGTTGAAGCCCGGGATTACCAACATACAGGTTCAGCGGGTCACTGTTATCTATAACAGGTTGCAGTTGTTGAATCGATGGTTCTTGCATTGATGTTTCGTAGTCGATACGCAGATGTTTGGTAGTTGAGAAATCATAATTGAAATGCGTGGAAGGCAGCAGGTTTTCAAACGTGCGGTCAATTTTTACATCCCTCGAAATCAAATCACCTTTTAACGAAGTCATTTGATAGCTGGCCCCGGCAGTGAGACTGAATTTCTCCCGGTTTATCTTGAAATTAAGCCCGGGACGGTTGTAAATGTAATTACTGACGTACTTGTTACTTAATTGAGTATTGAATACAGGCGTTCCACTATCCACATCATATACTTCGCGATCCACATCATTCCTATTGGTTTGAAAATTATAATTGGCCTCTAAATATTTTCTGCCGCCCAACGGTTCTGTATAAGAAACCGTAGCGCCATAGGATTGGTTGGTTGTTGATTGTGTATTTGTCTGATCTACTAAATTCTCACCAGGGGTATTTCCATAAATGGTGTTGGTCGATTGCTGGTTCCCTTCACTATCCGTTGCGCTAAGTCCAGCGGTAAGGTTGGTCGATATGCTTCGTCCCTTTTTTTCAAACCGATGCCGCCACAAGAAGCTGGTATTTAGACTAAGCGCCTCCTGGTCAGTCTCTGTATGACGGGTGCTTTCATTTAGTATGGAGTTGTCGCTTAGGCTTTTTGTTTCGCCCGCACTTAACGTCCGTTGATTAGAAACTGAATAGTTTGCATTGGCTGTAGCTTTAATGGTATTGGCAGAATCAATATTATGGTCCAGCATCAACGTGCCTTTATGGTTGTCGCTCTTGCTGATTTGCTTACTTAACTGATTGAGTTCGTTACTCTTGTCAACTCCTGGTTGACTGGGGTCTTCCGGCAAAAAATTAATCCGGTTCAAATTCGTATTTACGTCCCTGTCCAAATGATTGTAAAAATAACTTGATGTGAGCTTAGTGTCTTTATTCAGGTCTTTATTGAAGTTAAGCCCGCCTGCATAGTTGGTCGTGATACCGCTTTGCCTGCCGCCAAAATTCACAGCCGGTCCCCCACTATTTCCGCCACCCGAATTAAGGTTCATACTAAATCCGCCACCTCCCATCATAGCTTGCGACCCGCCAGAGAAATTCATGAAATCACCAATGGAAAACCCTTGCTCGTTAATATTATTGCCCATTCCCAAAAAGGAAAGTTGCTTGCCTTTCGAAAATTGGTTTACACTGGCCGTTGCCTGAAAGCGATCATCCGATCCATACCCGCCCATCAGATTTCCGAAAGCGCCTTTGCGTTTCTCTTCTTTCAATTCAAGGTTGATTGTCTTTTCGCGTTGCCCGTCATCAATGCCTGTAAACTGGGCCTGATCCGATTTGCGGTCAAACACCTGAACTTTGTCTATGGCATCGGCAGGTAAATTTCGGGTAGCTAATTTCGGGTCGCGACCAAAAAATTCGCGGCCATCTACAGTAACCCGCTGCACTTGTTCGCCCTGGGCACGTACCGTACCATCTGTTTCCACTTCCATGCCCGGCATTACTTTCAACAAATCTTCAACCGTTGCGTTGGCTTTTGTTTTAAAAGAGCCGGCATTAAATTCAATCGTATCTTTTTTTACCGTTACCGGATTTTTCTCACCCATAATTACAACTCCTTCCAGTTCCTGGGTAAGGTATTCCATCTTTATTTTACCGAGGTCAAGTACAGGATCTACTGTGGTGGCAATTCGTTTTAAGTAGGGAATGAATCCAACAAATGTGATCTTCAACAGGTACTCCCCTTTGTTTACGTTTTTTATTTCAAAAATTCCTTTGGCATCCGTTACTCCAAAGTTGACTAAGGAAGAATCCTTCACGCTAAGGATCATTACCGTTGAAGACGGAAGAGGGCTGGCCAATGTATCCGTCACCTGGCCTTTAATGGTTGCCTTTTGGGCGAACATGGTGAATGATGCGAATGCAAAAAATATCGCGAAGTAAATTTTTTTCATATCTTTTTATAAGATGAAGCTTGACTCTTAATTCCTGATAATCATTCCGCCACGGCCACCCATTTGCTTCATTTGCTCATCCACCAATTTCCGAAACTCGGCTTGCGTTATTTTAGTGCCGCTTGATGGCGCTTTCAGTTCATTTTTCTTCAGCTCCCTTAGTTCAATAGTTTTTGCCAACAGTACGCGCTCCCCATTGTTAATGTCCACGGCAAGCACTGCACCGGGCAATGTGTTGTACCGGTCTGGCCCCAGGAAGGGTCGTATCTTAGTTGTGTACCAGGCTGTTATTTCAGAAGTCCTGATGATAGGTTCTGCAGGTTCAGTGCCCCTTGAAATTCTGACCGTATCCGTTTTAGAGTAATACGCCATGCTGCATTCGTAGTTACCAATCATTTTTTTCTCGGTGCCAAATTTCCAGGGCGACATGGCTATTGAATCTTCAATGAGGTAATTCTTTCCCATAAAATCCTGCTTTGAAATAACTTTGCCAGTATTTTGATCCATATATATCTCAACGTTTGGCATTCTAAAGGTCATGCGTGGGCCACCGCTTCCACCTACAGTGCTAAACTGTTCCTCCTCATCTTCGATAACGGGTTTATACATTGACTCCGTATCATTAAAAAAAAGCTGTTGTTTGGTGGTGCGAAACTCCGGTATCATCGCTTTCATTCCTTCACGCTCGGCAGGGATGTTGCGATGCATGTTGATTTTCACTTCATAGGTGATAACCCCGGTAGTTTGACCGAACACGATATTGGCTGCTGTAATCGATACAAGTACACCGGCCAGCAAAATCAATTTTTTCATATAGGATGGAATTTTCATTGTTAATTGATGAGCAAATGTACGGCTTGAGATACGTTCCATTGGTTAAAAGTTTTGAAAGCAAGGTTAATTAAGGTTAAAATTTGCAAGGTTGGCGGTATATCCCAGTACTTTTGCAGTCATGAAACCGAAAAACACCTTAACGCTTGTGCTGATTGGCAGTAGCATTGTGCTATTGCTTGCGTTGCAGGTGTTTTGGCTGATCTCCTCCTACGAGAAAGCATATTTTGATTTGCGGAGGGAAACCAACGGGTTGTTCAGAAACACTATTCTGGCGATGCGCGACTCTTTGTTTACACAAAGTATTTCAACTATTTCTCCCGATTCCATCAATCATATTGTTGTACAGAATCGGGTTGACACGCTATGGAAAAAATTACCGGAAGCCGCTTCCCAGGTTCGCATTTATATAAACTCCAATATTAAAGACGATACAGTAGGAAAAGTCCTTAGACCACTTGCCGGTCGTTTACGGAGCGCGCAATTCTCAGGAGGAAAAAGTTTTATGATTCAACTTAGTCCGGATTCACTCTCAGTTGATTCCATTAATTATCATTTCTCTAAAGCACTTCAGAAAAATAATCTCAACGTTAGTTTTAAGGTACGCAGTGCTAAACAAGCGCCACCTCAATTAGACTTTACTGACAGAAGATTCAGAATGAATGAACGGCAGTGGGAAGATTCACTTGATGGTCGCGTTTACTCAAACTCCTTGCGCTCTGATTGGGTGCGTCTCGATCCGGTGAACCGCTATTCGGTAATTCTTGCTGACTTCAGACCGCTGCTGCTTAAACAAATTGCGCCTCAGATTCTTTTTTCGATTTTTCTTAGCCTGTTAACCACCATTGCTTTTTCAGTGATGTATAAAAGTATCCGGTCGCAACAGCGGCTGATGGAATTGAAAAATGATTTTATCAGCAACATTACCCATGAATTAAAAACCCCTGTAACCACGGTGGGCGTTGCGCTTGAAGCGCTCAAGAATTTTAAAGGCCTGGATAACCCAACCCTCACCAACGAATACCTTGACATCGCTCAGAATGAACTCAATCGATTGTCCATACTCACCGATAAAATCCTTAAGACTTCAAGCTTTGAAAACAATGGAGTTGAATACAATGCCGAACCGGTAGAGCTTGATAAAATCATTGATCAGGTTTTGGGTTCATTAAAACTTGTTTTTGAACGACAGCAAGCGAAAGTCAGTTTTACTAAAGAAGGAATTGATTTTCAATTACAGGGGAGTTCCATTCATTTAACCAGTGTAGTATATAATTTACTTGACAACGCGCTTAAGTATAGCCCGGGGATTCCGGAAATAGGAATTCAGTTAAAAGCAACATCGGATGAATTAACCCTTGTCATTAAAGATTATGGAATTGGAATATCTCCTGAGTACCGCAAAAAAGTATTTGAGAAATTTTTCAGGGTGCCTACCGGAGATGTACATAATATAAAAGGGTACGGCCTTGGGTTAAGTTATGTTGAAAGCGTAGTGAAAAGTCACAAAGGTTCTATTGCATTAACAAGTGAAACAGGAAGGGGAAGTGTGTTTACCATTACATTGCCTAAGTATAACTAAGGCGTCAAGACACTTAAAAAGTGTCAGACGCCTATCACAAACTTTAAATTAAAAAAGGCGTCAAGACACTTCAAAGTGTCAGACGCCTAACACAAACTTTACATGAGCAAAACCAAAATACTGTACGTAGAAGACGAGCCCTTCCTGGGTCGGATTGTGAAAGAGAGTTTAGAAGTGCGTGATTTTGAGGTGCGCATGGTAACCGATGGAAAATTAGTGCAAAGCGTATTCGAAGAATTGCACCCGGATATTTGCGTGCTTGATGTAATGCTTCCCAACAAGGACGGATACACAATCGCCCAGGACATTCGCCAACTGAACGCAACTATTCCCATCATCTTTGTCACGGCAAAAACACAAACGGAAGACCTGATAAAAGGATTTGAAGTTGGCGGAAATGATTATCTGCGCAAGCCTTTTAGCATGGAAGAATTAATCGTGAGGGTAAACAACCTTCTGCAACTCACACAAAAATTATCATCCGGACCAAAAGAATCCATTACCCTCGGAAAATTTGAATTCGCGCCCCAGCGATACGAATTAAGAAAAGATGGCAAGGCAAAAAAACTCTCGCACCGCGAAGCCATGTTGCTGCAAATACTTGCCGAAAACCAAAACGCAAACATCGACCGGAAAACGATGTTGCTGCGCGTATGGGGCGATGATTCGTTTTTTAATTCACGCAACTTAGATGTGTACATCACCAAGCTGCGCGATTATCTCAGGGAAGATCCTTCCATAGAAATTATCACCATTAAAGGAGTAGGGTATCACTTTGCCGTGGGTAATTAACTGAAAGTGTTAGATTTGTTAGCCCGCTAACTCATCTGCCATGTCAAACTGGAAAATTAAACTCTCGCTCTTCCTCAATTATTTTGTCTTTGCCATTCTGCTGAATAGCGTAGGCACCGTAATCCTGCAAGTGCAAGGCAATTTTGGAGTCTCTGAATCTTCGGCCAGCGTGCTGGAGGCGTTTAAAGACCTGAGTATTGCCATTGTATCGTTTTTAGTTGCTTCCTTTATTACACGTATTGGGTATAAAAATTCGATGCTGATCGCGTTGGGCTTTGTAACCTTGGCTTGCGTTGCCATGCCTTCGCTGCCCGGCTTCGCAATGACAAAAGTTTTGTTTGCCGTTGTGGGAACTTCCTTTGCGCTGATCAAAGTATCGGTATACGCAACTATCGGCATTGTTACGGTCGACAAGAAAGAACATGCCAGCTTCATGAATTTTATTGAATCATTTTTTATGATCGGGATTCTTACCGGCTATTTTATTTTCAGTGCCTTCGTT
Organism: uncultured Ohtaekwangia sp.; assembly: GCA_964574945.1. GTDB lineage: Bacteria > Bacteroidota > Bacteroidia > Cytophagales > Cyclobacteriaceae > ELB16-189. The sequence continues at coordinate 10,116 of CAZNRJ010000071.1, forward strand.
GATGATGCAAATCCCCAATCGACTGCCTGGTTGAATGTTTATTACTTACTGGCCGGGGTTGCATTAGTCGCCTTCTTGCTTTTACTAAGCACTTCGTTAGACGAATCGTCCGTGAAAACAGAAGCAACAAAACCGCTGGCACAAGATTTTGCCGACATGATCAAACTTGCCATCAAACCATTAGTGCTTGTTTTTATTATGAGTGCATTCACCTACGTGCTGATTGAACAAAGCATTATGAGCTGGCTGCCTACATTCAATAGCAAAGTATTAAACCTTCCCACCACGTTAAGCATACAAATGGCGAGTATCCTTGCTGCTTCTACCGCCTTTGGTCGGTTTGGTGCCGGGTTTGCGTTGCGCAAGATTCATTGGTTTGCCGTGTTGGTTGTGTGCTTGCTTGCAGCCAGTGTGTTGGTGCTGGTTGCCATTCCGTTGGCACAAAACAATGGCGGTGAAGTAACTGGTTGGGGCAATGCTCCGCTGGGTGCTTTTGTTTTTCCGTTGATCGGATTATTTATTGCACCCATTTATCCTGCTATCAATTCTGTTATCCTCAGCACACTTCCTGCGCGCCAGCATGGGCCCATGTCGGGATTGATTGTAATTTTTTCTGCCCTGGGCGGAACGACCGGATCGATCATTACCGGAAATATTTTTGAAGCGTATGGTGGCGAAACTGCCTTTTATTTCTCGTTGGTACCGATTGGAGTGCTGATGGGTTGTCTTTATTTCTTCAACCGCCTTCAGAAAAAATCAGAAGCCGAAATTACTTTTCATTCAACCGGAGGTCATTAAGATGGAAATCCACAAACTCGGCCCACTCTTTGAAGAAGTCCAGCTTCAAAATATTTTGGGCGATGGAAAAACATTTCCGGATTGCATCTCCAACCGGTCGCTTGAAGAGATTAATAAAGAATACCTGGCTAAAAAAGATTCGGTAGGATTTAACCTTGCTGAATTTGTTGCTAAAAATTTTACCCTGCCCAAAGGGCAGGAAACACATTATAAGAGCGATCCCAATAAATCTGCTGCAGAACACATCAATGCCTTATGGGATGTACTGACGCGAAAGCCGGAATCGAATACCGGTTCCCTTATCTCGTTACCTCATCCCTACGTTGTTCCGGGTGGACGCTTTCGCGAGATTTATTATTGGGATAGTTATTTCACCATGCTTGGTTTGCAAGTTTCCGGCCGAACCGATTTAATCCAGCACATGGTAAATAATTTTGCTCACCTCATCGATACCGTTGGCTATATCCCTAATGGAAATCGAACTTATTACCTGGGGCGGTCGCAACCCCCATTTTTTTCGTTGATGGTTAAACTTCTCAGCGAAAGCAAAAAGAATACATTAACCAAGTACCTGCCTCAATTAGAAAAAGAATATCAATTTTGGATGCAAGGCGCAGATGCATTAACAGGAACTTCACCCGCGCAACACCGGGCAGTGAAGCTTCCTGATGGTTCAATCTTAAATCGCTATTGGGACGAGAACAATACCCCGCGCCCCGAATCGTATAAAGAAGATGTAGCGTTGGCACATCACTCTGAACAAAAACCTGAAGAACTATATCGCAACCTGCGAGCTGCTGCTGAATCGGGTTGGGATTTTAGCAGCCGATGGTTCCGCGATGAAAAATCATTTGCCACCATTCATACAACTGAAATTATTCCTGTTGATTTGAATTGTTTGCTCTATCATCTTGAACAAGTTTTAGCAGAAGCCTGTCAGCTAAGCGGGAATAGTTCCCGTGCGAATGATTACCTGCAAGCTTCACTAAAGCGCAAGAAGGCTATTCGCACCCATTGCTGGAGCGATGAAAAGAATTTCTTTTTTGATTATGACTTTATCACTCAACAGAAAAAAGATTCATTCACGCTGGCAGCAACCTTCCCGTTGTTTTTTGAAGTAGCCACACCCGACCAGGCTTTGGCAGTGGAAGAAATTATTCGCGGTAAGTTTTTAAAAACAGGCGGACTTACCACAACCCTTGAGCACAGCGGGCAACAATGGGACGCACCCAATGGTTGGGCTCCGCTCCAATGGATTGCTTACAAAGGTTTTCTCAATTATGGATTGGATGAAGTAGCCAATGAAATTAAAACACACTGGACAACCAGTAATTTAAAAGTCTATGCCAACACAGGTAAGATGACGGAGAAATATGATGTGTGGAATAAGGATGGTGAAGCGAGTGGCGGTGAGTACCCAAACCAGGATGGGTTTGGCTGGACGAATGGAGTTTTTTTGGCAATGCAGGAATATTAAAGGGATTTAGCACCAATTTATTAAATGGATAGAGAATTTCAAATCAAATTTTGTTCAGTTTGTGTAAACCGTCAATTTAGTAAGGACAAAGGAGTAATTTGTTCAATTACAAACAATCAGGCCGACTTCGAGGACGACTGTGAAAATTTTTACAGGGACGAGATTGAGTGCAAGAGAGTAATGATTGAAAAAATTCAAAAGTATGGATTGGTCGAAACAAAGGGATCATTAAATAAACTATTAGGAGAAATTATTGAATATGAAGTAACAAAAGTAATTAGATTTATAGACCCTCATCATGGAAAAGATCTCCCTTCAAGTACATACGTTGGAAAATCATATTTAAAGTATGGACTTGGAGTATTCGCTATCATTTTTTTAATAGTATCTGGTCTCATTCAGACAGAATTTGAAGGATTTGATTTGACAGTTATTGGAGTTGTTGTAGCTCTTCTTGGATTTATTATATGGTTAATTATGGATTTTAAATCAAATAAAAATGACTTTACTATAAATGAGCAAGGAATTATTAAATCTGGAAATTTAATCCCCTGGAAAATCATATTAGGCACATTAATAAGAAAGGTACCATCAAATTCATTTTCTGAATACTACCTGATATTAATAGTTGGAACTAAAAATGATATTGAAATAAACCTTACAGGTCTTAAAGATCATTTTGACAGAATAGGTAATCTAGTTGAACTATACAAAGAGAGAAATAAAGCATTGAATAATGTTATTTAAAGTAGTTTCAACAAACTGGCGTTAACAGTGTATAAAACATAGCGCTGGTTCAGTGTTACATTGTAGTTTCAGTTTCTTTATTTCTTTCAGTGTTTCAATGCTGTAAGGTCTTCCGACCTGACAAATCTAAAGGCAAGAAAATTAGGCGAGTTAATTCTGGCCCATTAAAGGCAGAGCGTTCTGTTGATTTATTATCACTTGCCGGAACACTTGACCCGGTTTCTGCTAAGGAAATGCAAGAAGCCATAGAAGAAGGTTGCGAAAAAATTGATCATAATGAATGGTAGTTACCTTCTGGATACCAACATTGTAATTGGCCTTCTAAACAATGATGCTGGTATTGTAGGATTGCGGCAATTGCAGTACAACACAACATGAAGATTGTTACACGAGATAATCACTTTTCATTAGCAGCATCGCTTGGTAAG